>NZ_DAIUCO010000253.1:0-7780 GCF_036846085.1 Noviherbaspirillum sp.
CGCCGAATCTCCCGCCACACCGCCCTCTTCACATTCTCCGTCGCCGTCCCCCACACCACAATTTCGTCGATCGTCCGCAGACACCCTTCGCATAACCCGGTTGCCGCATTCATCGTGCACACATTGATGCACGGCGACGGCACCGGCGATGCATCATGGTCCGGGTCGAACGTCTTCATGGAAGGCGCCGGCGTCATTCCACCCTCGTTTCCACCCGCAGCGCCACGTCCGCCAGCGGCGCGCCGGTCATGTTCAGCAACTGCTGCGGCGTCAGGTTGAACACCGCATGCGGATGGCCGGCGGCGGCCCAGAGGCTGTCCAGGCGCATCAGGTCTTCGTCGATCAGCATCACGGTTTTTTCAAGGTGGCCGATCGGGCAGACGCCGCCGATCGCGTAGCCGATGCGCTGCTTGACGAATTTCGCGTCGGCGCGGCCGAGCGGGCCGACGATGGCGGCGACCTTATGTTCATCGACGCGGTTGGCGCCGCTGGCCACGATCATCACCGCCGCATCGTCCGACAGACGGCGGAAGACGATCGATTTGGCAATGGCGGCGATGTCACAGCCGAGGCCGGCGGCGGCTTCGGCGGACGTCTTGCCGGTGTCGGGGAGCATGACCACCGGTTTGTCGTGACCGATGGATTGGAGGAGGTCGGCGACGCGTTGCGCGCTGTCGGGAAGTTGCATGGGTTCTTTCATGAGGCAATGATCGATTTGACGCGCTCGCGCAGGACGGGCAGCACGTCGGTTTCAAACCAGGGATTGCTTTTCCACCAGGACTGGTTGCGCGGACTCGGGTGCGGCAGCGGCAGATATTGGGGCAGGTAATCGCGCCAGGTTGCCACGGTCTCCGTCAGGGTGGCCCTGGCATTGTGCTGTAAAAAACGTTCCTGTGCATGGCGGCCCACCAGCAGCGTGAGCCGCACGTCGGGCATCGCCGCGAGCACGCGGTCATGCCAGAGCGGCGCGCATTCCGGGCGCGGCGGCAGGTCGCCGCTCTTGCCCTTGCCGGGATAGCAGAAGGCGGTGGGCATGATGGCCACCCGCGTCGCGTCATAGAAGATGTCGGGCGGCATGCCGAGCCAGTCGCGCAGGCGGTTGCCGGAGGGATCGTTCCACGGGATGCCGGTGTCGTGCACCCGCCGGCCGGGCGCCTGGCCGACGATGAGCAGGCGCGCATGCCGCCCGGCCTGCACCACTGGGCGCGGCCCATGCGGCAGGTGGGCTGCGCATTGCCGGCAGGCGGCGATTTCGATCAGCAACGGACGCAGCAGGTCGGCCATGGCACATCCCCTCAGCGTGCCGGCCAGTGCCAGGACGGCATGTCGAGCGGTTCCATGCCGCGCACCCTTGTCTCGCCGAATTCCTTTTCCAGCATGATCGAATTGCAATCCGGCTCGCGCTCCAGGGCGGCGATCAGGCGGGTGGCATGTGACACCACCAGCACCTGTGAGCGCTGCGCGGCACGGGCGATGAGGCGGGCGAGCGCCGGCAGCAGGTCGGGGTGCAGGCTGGTCTCGGGTTCGTTCAATACCAGCAGTTCCGGCGGCCGCGGCGTGAGCAGGGCCGCGATCCACAGCAGGTAGCGCAGCGTGCCGTCGGACAGCTCGGACGCCTTCAGCGGCCGCAGCAGGCCGTGCTGGTGCATTGCGATTTCGAAGCGGCCGTCGTTGTTGTGCACAGTGATGCTGGAGCCGGGAAAGGCATCGTCCACCGCCTCGTCGAGCGCCGCCGGGTCGCCGATCTCGCGGATGGTTTGCAGCGCGGCCGCCATGTCGGCACCGTCGTTGCTCAGCACCGGCGTATGCGTGCCGACCTGCGGCAGGCGCGCCGGCGCATCGGCATCGGTGCGGAAGTGGTCGTAGAAGCGCCACGAGCGGATCTGTTCGCGCAGCGCCAGCACTTCCGGCGCGTTGCGCGGGTCGGCGAGGCGGGCCATCATGCTGTCGAAGGTCGGCACATGGCTGGAGATGAGCTGCCAGTCGCCGCTGTCGTGCTTGATGCGCACCGCCGCGCCGTGGCGGTCGACCAGCAGCGCCGCCGGCCGCAGCACCGGGCCGCTCCAGATGCATTCGCGCTTGATGACCGGGTCGAGGGAGAACGCGGTCGGGCCGGGAATCGGCAGGCCGAGATCGATCGCATAGCCGAATTCGTCGCCGGCGAAGCCAAGCCGCAGGTTGACCGATTCCTTGCGCACCGTACCCTGCACCGGATGCTCGCCCCGCTTCACCGACCTGGAAAACTTTTCCGGGCCGGCCCAGAGGGTGGATTGCAACCCGCCCTCGCGCGCCAGCGACGGGATCACGCCGCCCTGCGCGGTGTCGGCCAGCAGGCGCAGCGAGCGGTAGACGCTGGACTTGCCGCTGCCGTTGGCGCCGGTGATCACGTTCAGGCGCTGCAGCGGGATCACCAGGTCGCGCAGCGAACGGTAGTTGGCGATGGCGAGCGTGCTCAGCATCGGGTCGCTTTCGCCGTATCAGCCCTGCCGCTTGGCGGCGATCGCGTTGCCGGCGCGGCTGGCGGCCTTGCGGCCGAGATGCTGCGAGATGAACTGGCCGGCATCCACCACCGCGTCGAGGTCGATGCCGGTGTCGATGCCGAGGCCGTTCATCATGTACAGCACGTCTTCGGTCGACACATTGCCGGTGGCGCCCTTCGCATACGGGCAGCCGCCGAGGCCGGCGATGGACGAGTGGTAGATCGCGATGCCGGATTCCATGCCGGCGTAAATGTTGGCCAGCGCCTGCCCGTAGGTGTCATGAAAATGGCCGGAAAGCCGCTCGGCCGGAAATTCCTGCTTCACCCGCTCGAACACCGTCTTCACCTTGTTGGGTGTGGCGACGCCGATGGTGTCGGCGATATCGATTTCATCGCAGCCGAGTTCGCGCAGGCGCCGTACCACGTCGGCCACACTGTCGGGCGATACCTCGCCCTGGTAGGGGCAGCCGAAGGAGCAGCTGATGCTGCCACGCAGGCGGATGCCATGCTGCTTGGCCGATTGCGCGACGTCGCGGAAGCGCTCGATCGATTCGGCGATCGAGCAGTTGATGTTCTTCTGCGAGAACGCTTCGGATGCCGCGCCGAAGATCACGACTTCGTCCGCTTTCGCAGCGACGGCGGCGTCGAAGCCCTTCATGTTGGGTGTCAGCACGGAATAGACCACGCCGGGCTTGCGGCGGATCTTTTCCATCACCTCGGTGGAGGTCGCCATCTGCGGCACCCATTTCGGCGAGACGAAGGAAGCCGCTTCGATGTTGGAGAATCCAGCATCGGTGAGCCGGTCGACCAGCTCGATCTTGACGGCGGCCGGGATGGTTTCCTTTTCGTTCTGCAAGCCGTCCCGGGGGCCGACTTCGACGATTTTGACTTTGTTGGGGAGGGTCATGAAAATTTCCTTTAGATTCAGTTCACGCTATAAAGGAAAAGCTCCTTCCCTCTTCCAGGGGGAAGGCTGGGATGGGGGTAGTGCGTTCGAGATACAATTTTTCTTATCTCAACCCTACCACCCCCACCCTAACCCTCCCCCTTACAGGAGGAGGGAACCTGTCCATTCTCCGTCGCGCTATCGCGCAGTCACGCCACTTTAAACGCCAGCAACTGCGCGCCTTCCGCGACCTGGTCGCCCACCGCGTACAGCATTTCTTCCACCATGCCATCCGCCGGCGCGGCGATCGTGTGTTCCATCTTCATCGCTTCCATGATCAGCAATGGTGCGCCTTTTTCCACCGTCTTGCCTTTCTCCGCCAGCACCGCAACGATCTTGCCCGGCATCGGCGCGGTGAGCCGGCCGCCTTCCGCTTCGGCTTCGCCGGCATGCGCCAGCGGATCGCTGTAGGCCAGCACGTGGTGCATGCCGCCGGTGAATACATGGAAGGCTTCGCCCTCGCGCACCACCGTTCCGCGCACCGTCGCGCCATCGACCTTGATCACCAGCTGCGCTCCATGGCGCTCGATCAATGTCATGACCGCCGCGCGCTCGCCGAGTTGCACCGACCAGCCGGTTTCCCGATAGCCGATCACCGCGGGATAGGCGTGCGATTCATCGGAGAAATCCAGCTTGCGCAGCAAGGTGCCGTTCATGCGCCAGCCGGTGGTATCGGCCCATGGATCATTGGCGGCAGCGCCGGAATTCTGCTCGGACGTCAGCAGGGAAGCCGCAGCCAGCGAGACCACGTCCATCGTCACCGGCATTGCCGCCGGGAACAGGATGTCGTGGTTCCGTTCGATCAGGCCGGTGTCGAGATCGGCCTGCGAGAAGGCCGGGCTTTCGACCAGGCGCTTCAGGAAGGTGACATTGCTGCTGAGGCCGACGATGCGGTACTCGGACAGCGCCTGCGACATGTGCGCGAGCGCTTCGGCGCGGTCATTGCCCCAGACGATCAGCTTGGCAATCATCGGGTCGTAGAAGGGAGAGATGGTGTCACCTTCGCGGACGCCGGAGTCGATCCTGACATAGCCGCTTGCGGCTCCGTTCTCACCTTCCCCTTTTAAGGGGGAAGGCCGGGATGGGGCGGCCCGCGTAAGGGGTAGATTGGTCGAGCAAAATTCGACGCCTGCCGGCACATGCAAATGCCGCAGCGTCCCGATCGAGGGCAGGAATCCCTTCTCCGGATTCTCCGCATAGATCCGCGCTTCCAGCGCATGGCCATGAATCGTGAGTTCCTGCTGTTTCATCGGCAACGGCTGCCCGGCCGCCACCCTGAGCTGCCACTCCACCAAGTCCAGCCCGGTGATCATCTCCGTGACCGGATGCTCGACCTGCAGGCGGGTGTTCATCTCCATGAAGTAGAACGAACCGTCCTGGTTGGCGATGAATTCCACGGTGCCGGCACCGACGTAGCCGACCGCTTTCGCCGCCGCCACCGCCGCTTCGCCCATCGCGCGGCGGCGCTCTTCCGTCATGCCGGGCGCCGGCGCTTCCTCCAGCACTTTCTGGTGGCGGCGCTGCACCGAGCAGTCGCGCTCGAACAGGTAGACGCAATCGCCTTGCGTGTCGGCGAACACCTGGATTTCAATGTGACGCGGACGGGTCAGGTATTTTTCCACCAGCACCTTGTCGTCACCGAAGCTGCTGATCGCCTCGCGCTTGCAGGACGCCAGCGCGGCCTTGAAGTCCTCGCTTTTCTCGACGATGCGCATGCCCTTGCCGCCGCCACCGGCACTGGCCTTGAGCAACACCGGATAACCGATCTTGTCGGCCTGCTGCTGCAGGAAATCGGCGTCCTGGTTGTCGCCGTGGTAGCCGGGCACCAGCGGCACACCGGCGGTTTCCATCAACGCCTTCGCGGCGGACTTGGAACCCATCGCATGGATCGCCGAGGCCGGCGGCCCGATGAAGACCAGGCCGGCATCGGCGCAGGCTTTGGCGAAACCTTCGTTCTCGGACAGAAAGCCGTAGCCGGGGTGGATCGCCTGCGCGCCGGACGCCAGCGCGACCTCGATGATCTTGTCGCCCTTAAGATAGCTTTCCTTGGCGGGCGCCGGCCCGATCGGCACCGCTTCATCGCATACGGCAACGTGTTTCGCGTTTGCATCCGCCTCCGAATACACGGCGACGCTTTTGACGCCTAGCCGGTGCGCGGTTGCGGCCACGCGGCAAGCGATCTCGCCGCGGTTTGCAATCAGGATTTTGGTGAACATGTTAGGTCCTCGTGGTTTGACTCATGGTTTTCTATTTGTTGGCGGCTCGTATTCATCAAATAACCGTCAAATGCCGCAAAAGTATAAGTGTTTGATTTTAAACATATTTATATGCAGACATCAACGAAACGCCTTTTCTATCAAATGACCGTCAAATAAGAACTAAGCCCATGCCGGCACATATTTCATATATTTACGTGAAGCATCTTGATCATGAGGTCGAATAACTTCTGCATTTAATGCCTCCTTGATCAAACGTGATGCAACAGCGCTGTTTTGCGGCTCTATCGCAAATCTATCCCGCAAACTTGCATTGGTCATGAAGTCGCGCTGCACATAACGCAAACAAGCATGCAAGTACACTGCACGAATGCGATCTGCCTGATCCATTTTGGACAAAATCCGAGGGGTGAATAATGTGCTGCGGGTGTAATCACCCGGCGTCTCAAATGCAGGTGCTGGCAATTGATAGAGTTCTGTTTGGAACACAACTTTGTCAATCCCGCTACCCCGCTCTTCACAAATGCCTACCCTCCGCATTAGCGAAGCAAGCGCTTCGTTTCTTGAACGAGGTGGGTTGTCAAGGAACCGCGACGTATCTATCAAAGGCGCACCGGGATTGGTGATTTCTAGGCGATCAGAAAAAATCTCAACCATCGGCCCACTGCCGGTCACGAAGAAATCCTGATGAATCAGTGCATTGGCCACCAGTTCGCGCATAGCCAATTCTGGATAAATTGGCACGGTTTTGCGCAATGCTTGCTCTATTACTTCGTTGCTTGGCAACAAGCCATTCACAAAATCGATTAAACCCTTAAAACCGGCCGCATACCCGCGAGCACCTTCCTGTTCGCGAATGGTTTCAACCCTGCTTGTTCCTTTGTAGGCAATTACGCGTACAGCTTTCCTTTTGAGCGTATTGAAATCCGCCAGCCGTTTGGCAAATAAGATCGCTCCCAAATTGCGTATATTCCAACGCCCGCCATCAACAGGCTCGATGAGCTCATCTGACGCCAGAGCACGCAGGATGCCGTCGCGATTCTCTGGAAGAGGTTGTTCCAGCAGATCAAAATAGGCAGGATAATCCAGCAGTCGCAGTACATCTTCAACCGTGGCTTTCTCCAAAGCGGGCATGTCTTCAAATGGCGTTGCATCGAAAATTCGCCATAGCGCGCGTTCCTTTTCTGGGAAATCTTTTAGCTTTTTCTTGTAAGTACCGATACGGATGTACTCCTGGCCGGCAAATTGAACTGGGTGTCGGAACGCTCGGCCAATTTCCAGTACGACTACTCGTCGAGCATCCATATCGACGATGTGAAAACGAAAATCGATTTTTGGCATCAACTGACGCAGCAGCCAGCTTTCCAGCTCTTCGTTACCCACCTTGCTCGCATGCGGATCAAACGACGTTCCGAGTACCGCATGGCTGTCGTTATCGATGCCCCATACTAAAAAGGCAAAAGCCTTGCCGCACAAAGCTGCAGAGTTTGCTAACGCAGATAAATACTCGCCAATCTGCTGCGGGTCGCCGTTATTATGTTTGAGTTCAAGCCATTCCGTTTCCGCAGGCAAAGCGATCAGTTCTCGGACCAGACTTTGCAGGTAGATGCTTTCTTGGCTCATGTTCAGATGCAGGACCTGAGGACACGTAGCCTACGATGCTGCCTGTGCGCAATATCTTCGCCAGGGTTTGCAAACAGGATTTTGGTAAACATGTGTGCTCCTTGGGTGTGAGCGGGTTGGGACTCGCTTGGATCATCCTCTGCCTGGTTCCCTCCCCCTCGTAGGGGAAGGGTTAGGGTGGGGGTGTGAAGGTTGGGCGACTGCATGTGATCGCTCGACCTTCACACCCCTGTGCGGGCCACCCCATCCCAGCCTTCCCCCTACAAGGGGGAAGGAGCCTTTCTTATACAACTCATCCGCACGAAGCACTCGCCTCCTCCGTCACATGCTTCGCATGCAGCCCCAGCTTCTCCAGCAGCGCCGCATCCGCAGCCGCGTCCGGATTGCCGGTGGTCAGCAACTTGTCGCCATAGAAAATCGAGTTCGCCCCGGCCAGGAAGCACAGCGCCTGCACCGCTTCACCCAGCTCGCGCCGGCCTGCCGACAGCCGCACCCGCGCCTTCGGCATCGTGATGC
>NZ_DAIUCO010000254.1:0-1553 GCF_036846085.1 Noviherbaspirillum sp.
ACATTGTGGCGTGCGAGGCAGCCGGCAAGAATGGTCTTGAGGTTGCCTTCCTGGAACTGGCGCGGCGAAACGTTGATCGATACCGGTACGCATCGATGATCGGCGGACGACCATTGCGCGATTTGCGCGCAGACTTTTTCCATAGCCTGCCTGCCGAGGTTGAGGATGAGGCCGCTTTCTTCCGCGATCGTGATGAAGCGGATCGGCTCCATCAGGCCGTCCTCGGGATGATTCCAGCGGATCAGGGCTTCCAGCCCGCATACCCGGCCGGTGCGCATGTCGAGGCGCGGCTGGTAGAACATGACGAACTGGTCGAGATCGAGGGCGTCGCGCAGTTTGCGTTCGGTTTCCAGGCGCAGGCGCAGCTTGTCGTAGAACACCGGGTCGTAGAAACGCGACTGGCCCTTGCCGCTTTCCTTGGCCGAGTACATCGCGATATCGGCGTTCTGCAGGAGGGTTTTCGCATCCCGGCCATCGTTCGGGAACAGGCTGATGCCGACCGACACGCCGACCGTATGCATGCCCATTTTCAGCTTGAATTTTTCACCGAACACTTCCAGCACCCGGCGCGCAATGTGGGACGCGTCGGCCTGCTGCTCGACGTCTTCCAGCACGATCAGGAATTCATCGCCGCCGAGGCGCACCACCTTGTCCTGCGGACGGAGGACGGATTGCAGCCGTGAGGCGGCGATGCGCAGCAGTTCGTCGCCGGCGGCATGTCCCATCGAATCATTGACCGCCTTGAAGCCGTCGATGTCGATGAACAGCAGGGCCACCATCTTGCCCTGCTTTGCCGCCCGGTCGAGCGCTTCGGGAAGAAAGGCGTGCAGCCAGTGACGATTGTGCAGCGACGTCAGCGCATCCTCGTTGCCGCGGCGTTCGAGTTCTTCGAGGTGGCGTTTCGCTTCGCTGATGTCCCGAATGGTGATCGCCAGGCTGTCGCCCGAGCGGACCAGTTTCTTGTATGCCCATTTCGCGTTGACCAGGCTGCCTTGCGGGACCTGGTATTCCCCTTCACAGACGCCGCTTTCCATGGCGTTGCGGAATATTGCCAGCGCCTCGTTGAAGAATGGCTGCGTGTACAGCCGGGACAGGCGCAGTCCTATGAGGCTGTCCCTGTGGCGCCGGATCAATTCCGCGCCGCGGCGATTGCAGTCCATCACCTTGAAGTCGATGATGTTTCCGTCGTCGTCATGGAGCGCTTTGCAGATAAAGAATCCGTCGTTGCCCGACTCGGTGGCCATGCGATAGGCATCGCGCAACTGCTTGGAGTGGGACCGTGCGAGCACCAGGCGTGCCGAGGCAATTGTCGCCATTACCGCAATGATCAATGCGGCGAGCGTGGCGAGCATGGCGAGCGCCATCGATGTGTCCCGTTCCTTGCGGTAGGGGAGCATCACGTCCTGCGCATCGATGCCGGCGATCGCGATGAACGGATAAGCCTTCAGGCCTTGCCAGCTCAGGAAGCGGCTGCGGCCGTCCTCGAACCAGTCTGCCGCCGCCAGAAGGCTGCCGTGCGGCGATTGCATTTCCGGCAACCGGATCAGCGGCGG
>NZ_DAIUCO010000254.1:1563-7720 GCF_036846085.1 Noviherbaspirillum sp.
GCGGCGGATACTGATGCGAAGGGACGATCTTACCGACCCGCGACACTCGCACGGTGGCATCGTCGCCGACGGCGGCCAGCAGGCCGTTCTGTCCCAGGCTGCTGAATTCAAACGACAATGCGAGGAATGCGGGCTCGACCGACACCACCACCACGCCATCGAAACCGCCGTCCGGTCGGGTCAACTTGCGGGAAAACTGGATCACCGGGCGGCCGGACAGGCGCCCTGTCAATACCTTGCTGATATACAAGGTATCCTGGCTGTTATACATATGCGCCTTGAAGTGCTCACGGTCGGCAATGTTGACCGGCCTGTCGATGGGAACGGTACTGGTAAGGGTATTGCCCTTGCTGTCGGCGATCGCTACTAGTACCAATTCGGAAGACGGAAACAGGCCTCTGGCGCGGGCGGTGTCCAGCTTGAGCGTACCTTTCGACAATTCCCATTCGTATTTGACATGCAACGCAATCTGGTCGATCGCTTCAAAATTGCGCGCCAGATGATCCGCATAGGCTTGCGCCAGAGTCGTGCTTTGCTGTAATGAGAACTGGTGGATTTCCTGTTTGTCGGTATCCAGCTTCATCAACAGCATGGACCATCCGAGGATCGTCAGTGCAAGGATGAGCAGAGGCCAGACGAGCACCTTGTCGAAGTGGCCTTTGAGTTCATCCAGATTTTTGCGGATCTTCCCTGGTCGGTGCGAGGGTTTATGGTGGATGGTTGAAAATGATTGTCGTGCCAAAAGCTTCTCCGATACCGATTAAACAAGACATCCAGCGGAGATGTGGTGAACGACCCGGTGATCGGGTGCAATGCCGCTGCCGACGAACCGGGAAATTTCCTGTTCGCCATGTCAGGCAGTCTGATATGACACGTGGTGCGGAGATTGGTTTAGCGTTTATGCACGCGGATCGCGGCGCGATGAGGAAACACGCTGCATTTGCATGAAAGGCAATGTTGTGGATGTGGCACTGGTTGCACGGCCGGCACGTGCAACCATGCCCAGGTGTCAGGCCTTAAGCCATTCGATATACCGGCTGACGCCGGTGGCAACATCGGCGAACGGCTTGTCGTAGCCGGCCTGGCGCAACTGCGCGATGTCGGCCTGGGTGAAGCTCTGGTATTTGCCCTTGAGCTTGTCCGGAAAGGGAATGTATTCGAGAAGACCCTGCGTAACGATCTGTTCCAGCGTCAGCGGTGCGCCCGCAGGTTTCAGTGCATTGACCACCGCGACCGCAATATCGTTGAATTGTTGCGCGCGTCCGGTGCCGAGATTGAAGATGCCGCTTTTTTCCGGATGCTCTAGGAAGAACAAATTGACGTCGACGACATCGTCGACGTACACGAAGTCACGCATCTGCGCGCCGGCGTCGTAGCCGTCGTGGCCGCCGAACAATTTCACTTTTCCGTTGGCGAGGAACTCATGGTATTGGTGGAATGCAACCGATGCCATCGTGCCCTTGTGAATTTCCCGCGGTCCATACACGTTGAAGTAACGCAGTCCCACGACGGGAGCGGCCGACTGCCTGCCGTGCGTGGCCCAGAATTTTTTCACGTACTGGTCGAACAGGAATTTTGAATAGCCGTAGACATTCAGCGGCCGTTCATACTGCCGCTCTTCCTTGAAGACCGTGCTGCTGCCGTATACCGCCGCGGAGGATGCGTAGATGAACGGAATGTTCTCTCGCTGGCAGAACTCGAACAGCGCGATGCTGTATTGGTAGTTGTTGCGCATCATGTAGCGCCCATCCTGTTCCATCGTGTTGGAACAGGCGCCCTGATGCAGCACGGCGGAGAACTTGCCGTTGAAGTCGCCGCGCTCGAGCCGGACAAGAAAATCTTCCTTGTCCAGATAGTCGGCGATTTCGGTGTCGACGATATTGATGAACTTGTCAGGCCGCGACAGGTTGTCCACCGCGAACACGTTGTAGGGCTCGCGCCTGGTCAGCGCGTGGACGAGGTTGCTGCCGATGAAACCTGCGGCGCCGGTGATGAGAATCATGGGTATCCTTTGTATGTCGCTATGCGGTGGTGATGGTGCTGCGCTCGCCGCTCAGCATTGGCTCGAGCGGTTTCCACACCATCTCCGTCGAGATGTCCTTCATGCAGCGATGATGCCCGAGCGGGCATTCGCGCTGCTGGCACGGGGCGCATTCAATGTGCAGCCAGAGAATCGCGGCCAGCTCCGACAGGGGCGGCGTATGGCGAGGGTCGGTCGGTCCGTACACCGCAACGAGAGGGCGTCGCAATGCGGCGGCGATATGCATCAGCCCGGAGTCGTTGCAGACGACCGCGCTCGCTTTGGCGATCAGCGCGATCGCCTCGCTCAGCGACGTTGCGCCGGCGAGGTTGCGCACGCCCGGTGCGGCGGCAACGATGTCATCGCATACCGGCTTGTCCTTGCCCGATCCCAGCAAAAGGATTTCCGCATCGGGATGCGACTGGCGCAGGATGTTCGCCAGCTCGGCATACCGGTCGGATGGCCAGCGCTTCGCCGATCCGAATTCCGCCCCGGGGGCAAACACAACGACCGGTACGCCGGCGGGCACGCCGACGCGCTGCATGACGGCGGCCGACGCGTCATCGGCAACGGACAGTGACGGCTGCGGCAACGGGGCGTCCTGTGGCAGGTGCCGTATCGGCGCATCGGCCAGCGCCGCGTAGAACGCCGCCATCCGGCGCGGCGCGGCAGGCTCGTCGTGATGAATCACATTCAACAGACCGTAGCGCATCTCGCCCTTGTAACCGACCCGCTTTGGAACGCCTGCCAGCCAGGGGATCAACGCGAACTTCATGGTGTTGGGCAATACATAGGCTTCCGCATAGCCGCGCGGCTTCAGCATCGCAGCGAACCTGCGGCGCTCGCCCAGTTGCAGCTTGCCGTGCTTGAACGGCGTCTCCATCACGGTATCCACTTCCCGCATCGCCCGCCATACCGGCGCGACCCATGCAGGCGCAAGCACGTCGATCGGCCATTGCGGATGCAGCTCGCGCAGGCGCCGCAGCAGCGGCTGTGCCATCACGGCATCGCCGATCCAGTTCGGCGAGATGACGAGTATGCGGGGAGAGGATGTGTCTGTTTTGTTCATGATGATGGATTGCATGGGCCGGCGACGGGTTCGTCCGCCGCCTGCGTCGCGCACGTCGGAAGCGTGCGGTAGTTTACCCGCTTGCCTGTCAGGAAGCCACCTCGGGTCGGTAACCGGGCAGCGCGCGGTGACGGTGTCATTGTCCAATATGCTGCTGGATTCGCTCTGTCGAAGCAGTTGCATCAATGCAAGTGCCGCCCGTGCATAGGCAATCGACGCCAGAGTACGGAGTTGCCTGCCTGTGTCGGATCCAGCCCGGAGGGCTGCCAAATGCACCCTGGGAAGTCTGTAATGTGGCAACTTTGACAGCCGCTCGGACTCCAACCCTAACCTGTAAAATCGGAACAATAATGCTACGAGATTTCGACCAGTCAACAAGCGACTTCGGGTGAAGACAGCATACCCGTCGTGCCGATTTGCTGCATGAATGGCTGCCTTCGCCGCTCTTCCGATGCGTCGCTTTCATCATTTTTATGGTTGGAATTGCTGGATTTTCCAGCGAACGACCCCATATTTCATCCATAGCACCCTCTCATCCGGACGACACGGTAGCCGATGTCGAGGCTTCCCATTTACCGGCACGGATCACATCTCCCCGGTGCCCGACGCTCCAGTGCAACATGGCCCCCATGCTGCATTGGTACTTCTTTTCTATTACGGCTTTTTGGCCGGTAAAGCGAATGGCAATGACACTTTCCAATTCCACCGACGCGCCGAAGGACGTCGACCTGTACAAGCTGACCACGCAGGTTCACCGGCATATCGGTTTTCAAAAAATACGCATGGGAGCGATGCTGTGCGTGCTCGAGGACGCCGGGGAATGGCGCGGCCGGACCGCGGCCCGCAGCTTCCGCGGCTTCCTGGTCGAAGAAGGGATTCACCCGCAGGCAGCACGCCAATACATGAAGGTTGCGCGGAAGTTCGTGCTGGAACTCGATATCCCGAACCAGGATTTGCTTGCGATGTCGCGGGCGAGCATGCGGGTGCTGTGCGCGGCCGCCGATGTCGCCACGCCGGACAATCTCGACGAACTGGTCAGCATCGTCGCGACGCTGCCGCGGCCGGAAGCGCTCGAAGAAATCCGGGTTCGCTTCGCAGCCGTGCCTGCGCAGGATGCAACGGAAAAGCTGGTCAGCAGGCCGGTCGGCAGGATATTGTCCGAAGTGGGCGAACTGACACAGATGCAGCGCGCCGAACTCTTTTCCAGGCTGGGTATCCAGTCAATTTCCTCATCGGGCTCCAATGTCTCCTCCTGAAATCACGCGTTCCTCCGACCGGCGGCGGCAACATCCCGATTCGCAAAGCGGCAAGAAGGAAAAGCCGGCCCGGTCGAGCAAGTCCTATGCGATCTGGCACTTGAGCCGGCGGGAACTGAGTGCCGCCGAACTGCGCAAGAAAATCATCCAGCGCGGGTATTCCGAAGAGGAAGCCGATGAGGCGATGGCCTTCGTCCAGGCGAACAACTACCAGTCCGACGAACGGTATGCGGGCATGAAAGCCCGCTCCACCGCGCACCGGGCGGGGAACCGGAAAATCCAGATGGACTTGCGCACGAAGGGCGTCGAGGACACCGTGGTCCGGGCGCAGCTGGATACGCTTGCCCCGGAAGCGGAGCGCGCCATCGAAGCAGTGGAAAAATTCCGCAAGCTTGCCGCCGAAGGCGTCTCGCGCGAACTCGGCGCCAAGGTCTGGCGCTATCTCGGCTATCGCGGGTTTTCCGGCGATGCGATCAAGCAGGCGCTGCAGGCATTGGCACAACCGGCGCAGGATGCCGACTAGGCATTCCGCTGCAGCTGCGCCGTCATCGCGATCTTGCTCATCGCCGCGATCCCGATGCCGACCGCCAGCCACAACGTGAGGCCGCGGCTGATCAGCGAAGCCGAAATGGCATCGCCCTGGCTCATGCCGACGGCATTCAGGAGCAGGGCGATCGCCGCTTCGGTGGCGCCCAGCCCGCCCGGAATCATCGACGCCACGCCGGCAAGTATGCTCAGGCAATAGATCGACATCACGTCGGTCGCCGGTATATCGTAGCCAAGGGCCTGCACCACCAGGTAGAGCGAGAAACCCTGCGCTGCCCAGGCCAGCAGGCTCAATGGCAATGCACCGGCAAGCCGCCTGCCGGACAGCACGAAGCGCACCGTATCGATCCCGTTGGCGGTATGTCTGCCGACGGCGTGCCGCTCCAGGCGCGTGGTGAGAAAGGCCATGATCCGCGAGCGCAGGAGCACCGCCATCAACAGGAAGAACGCGACCGCGCCCAGCGCCCACGCGCGGTGTTCGGGAAAGATGAACACCGCAAGGCCGGCAAGCAGGCCGACGACGATCAGGTCCAGCAGCCGTTCGGCGATGAACACGCCGATGCTTTCGGCATAGCGCACGCCATAGGGCTGAAGATAGATGGAGCGAACGGTCTCGCCCGCCTTGCCGGGAGTCAGCGTCAGGGCGAATCCGGAAAGGTAGATTTCCAGATTGCGCATGACCGGAATTGGATGTCGGAGGGCGAGGAGAAACCGGTGCCAGCGCATGAACCTGGCGAGGTAACTGACCAGCGACAGGGCAATGACCTGGAACCACATGATCACGGGCGTCGTCCTTACGGCGTCGCCGAAGGCAGACCAGTCCGCCATGGTTGCCATGCCCATATACACCAGCACGGCGAGCGCCACTGCCAGCGACAATGTTCTTATCGGTATTTGAGAAGGCATAAGCACATAAGAATGCACCGGCAAGGGAAAACATCACCTTGACCGAATGACGTGAATTTTCTTTGAATGACGTTTCGTTGCCCTGACCGGCAAGGGAAGGCGCGTTGTTTCCCGCATCCCGAAGGACAAATGGCGACCGGCAACCGCTTTCGCGATACGCGTACCATGGAAACGTACCATGAACGCGATGCCGGCCCGTCAAGATACCTCAATCGCCGCCGAAGCATGCATCGGAACATGACCTGCCGAACGGCGATGGAGACCTGAAATGCGATTCTGCAAATTTTGACGCAAGTCAATTTTTTTGAAAATCCCGTTTGCTACATTCGGTGCTTTCCAGCAGGAGACCACCGTGCAGCC
>NZ_DAIUCO010000255.1:0-7696 GCF_036846085.1 Noviherbaspirillum sp.
GCTGAATTCAACATCATCCGTAAACTGACGCGCGAATCGCACCGCCTGCTTCGCCTGCTCAAACACCTGATCAGGCGTCATGCGCAGCTTTTTTTCCATGTGGAGCGGCGAAGTGGCGATAAAGGTATGAATACGTTTTCTTGCAGCGCTTGCCAGTGCTTCGGCCGCACGCGAGATGTCGCGGTCATTGGCTCGGGACAGCGAGCAGACGGTAGAGTCCTTGATGATTCCGGCAATGGCGCGAATGGACTCGAAATCTCCTGGTGAAGCAGCCGCGAAACCAGCCTCGATCACGTCGACTTTCAGTCGCTCCAGTTGTTTGGCGATGCGAATTTTTTCATCTTTTGTCATCGATGCGCCCGGAGACTGTTCACCATCCCTTAAAGTGGTGTCGAAAATAATGAGTTTGTCGGCCATGCTTTGCTCCTAAGAAAGTGATTTTCGGTCGGTTGAACGGATTTTCGCCTGCCCTTGCCTCTATGGCATGAGCTGAAAACTGCACGAATTGTGGGAAAGGGGATTTAGCGCGCGTTAACGCACTAGCAGCAGGCCTAGAAATAGGCTGCTGCTGGAGAAAGCGGATGCGGAGATGTGGATTTCGCGGGACATAAGGAAAACTATAAGGGGAAATCCGGGAAAGCGCAACGTTTTGATTAAAAACACGTTTGCGCGTCCCCCTTTCCTGCTTTTTTACGCTTTTTGGTGAACAAGGCTGCCACCTTTATGTGGCACTTCACACAGCCGCGCCGGAATATCAGTCCCTATCATCCAACGGTTCGGGCTCGGTTTGCACAATACTGACGGGCTTTCCTTTCGATAGTCGCCAGAAGTAAACCCCGTAACCAGATAAGCCATACAAAACAAATAAACCGAATAACACCTTTGGCGGATCGCTGGATACCAGCACAAAAATCAGCACCACTACAAATATCGAAATGAATGGTACCGACTTGCGGAAATTGATCTCCTTGAAACTGTAAAACGGCACATTGGTAACCATCGTCAGACCAGCATACAGAGTGATACTCCACGCAAACCAGCTCAAATCCGGGCCAGCGAAGCCAAGGTCATCCATCAGCCAAACAAAACCGGCGACCAGCGCCGCGGATGCCGGGCTGGGCAAGCCCTGAAAATATCGTTTATCCACGACGGCGATGTTGGTATTGAACCGCGCCAGCCGCAAGGCTGCGCCCGCACAATAAACGAATGCAGCCAGCCATCCCCACTTACCCAAGCCGCGCAATGACCATTCATAAACCACCAGGGCGGGTGCTGCCCCGAAGGAAAGCATGTCAGCAAGACTGTCGTACTGAGCGCCAAACTCGCTTTGGGTGTTGGTCAGTCGTGCCACTCGGCCATCCACGCTGTCGAGCAACATCGCTGCAAATATTGCGATGGCGGCGAAGTCGAATTTCAAATTCATCGCCATGACAATTGCATAGAATCCGCAAAATAAATTCGCAGTGGTGAATGCATTTGGCAGCAGATAAATCCCTCGCCTGCGCAGCGGCATTCGCGTTGCCGCAATGTCCTCTTCGCCTCCCACATGCAGCGAGTGATGCCTGCTCAGACGAGTGAACTTGGGTACAAATCCCCTACCGCCTTTGACCTTGCGCCTATTAAAGGTGGGCATGCTAAATCCGTTCTGAAGCAATAAAGTTGATCTTAAATTTCGGCCAGGATCCTGACTGCGCCGACACCCAATGTTTCTAGTGCTATTCGAAACCGGCGAGCATCTGAACAACCTGACGGCTCACCGGATTCCCGAGAGTTCAATAACGCTGTCACAACGATTTTGCGACCAGAGTTGCGAAAACCGGAACGACGTCCCGGTTCGCATGAACCGGTTATCTTTATTTAAACTTCACCTTGCCGACGACACGCATGGTCACCGTGGTTTCGCCGGGCTCAAAACTTGGCTCCTCGACCTGCATCGTATCTGCAACAGCGGCACGCATGGTTTTTTGCGCGTGCGCTTCTTGTGGTGCATAGGCTCCTGATGCTTCGAAGTCGACCGTTTCAAGGACAGCGTCCGCATGATTACGCCCCATGGCTTTGGCAATCGCAGAGATACGGTCAGTCAAGTTTCCATAGGCCGTCGCAATTCGCTTTTCATCGAGCTTTTTACTGGCTGCATCAGTCAGTCCGAACTGCAGGCCATTCAAGGCCAGCACACGCTGGGCGGACGCCACGGTATTGGGTAGTGACGACAAATTCGTCGTGGTCATTTCAAGATATTGACCGACACGCCAGGCGCTAGGCTGCTTTGGCTTGCCGGGCTGGCGCAATTGATCTTCCGGATAAACCGGGTAAGTGTAATACCCCTTTGTCTGCAGTACGGCCTGGGGGTCTTCGCGCCGGAGAATTTCCATTCCCTGCTTCATTTTCTGATTTGCACGCGATGCGGCCGCTGCCTTATCTTTGTCCTGCTCTTCAATCATAAACGTTGCCTTGGCTTCGTCATTTGGATGCTTGACTTCGCCGGAAGCCGGCACAATGACAACTGTACCGGTCGTCTGGGCTGGCGACTGCGCATATGCGGCGACAAAGACCAACGACGACACTGTCAAAATAAACAACCGTTCAAAACCGCGCAGCATGTTCTTCTCCAAACAAAAACGGGGCGCACCTATTGTGCGCCCCGCTTATTTTACCCAATACAAGTAATGATAAATCGCAATCGTAAAACGCTTAGTTCTTCGATTGATCAACCAACTTGTTTTTCTTAATCCAAGGCATCATTGCACGCAGCTTTTCACCGACCTGCTCGATCTGATGCTCAGATGTCAGGCGACGACGGGAAATCAGGGTCGGCGCGCCGGCTTTGTTTTCGAGGATAAAGCTCTTTGCATATTCGCCTGTCTGGATGTCTTTCAGACACTGGCGCATTGCGTTCTTTGTATCTTCCGTAACGATACGCGGGCCAGTGACATACTCACCGTATTCCGCATTGTTCGAAATTGAGTAATTCATATTGGCGATGCCGCCTTCATAGATCAGGTCAACAATCAGCTTCAATTCGTGCAAGCATTCAAAGTAGGCCATTTCCGGCGCATATCCTGCTTCAACCAGTGTTTCAAAACCGGCTTTGATCAACTCGACCGTACCGCCACAAAGAACCGCCTGCTCACCGAACAAATCTGTCTCGGTCTCTTCACGGAAGTTTGTTTCGATGATGCCGGCACGACCACCGCCATTGGCCATTGCATAGGACAGAGCGATGTCCCGTGCATTGCCGGATTTATCCTGGTACACCGCGACGAGATGCGGAACACCGCCACCTTGCGTGTAAGTGCCGCGTACGGTATGACCTGGCGCCTTCGGCGCAATCATGATGACGTCCAGATCAGCACGTGGCACAACCTGGCCATAGTGGACGTTGAAGCCATGGGCGAATGCCAGTACTGCGCCCTGCTTTGCGTTTGGCGCAACGTTTTCGTTGTACACCTGTGCGATATTTTCATCAGGCAAAAGAATCATGATGACGTCGGCGGCCTTGACCGCTTCGTTGACTTCCACGACGTTGAGACCAGCGTTTTTCGCTTTTTCCCAAGACGCGCCGCCACGACGCAATGCGACCGTTACTTTACAGCCTGAATCATTCAAGTTCTGTGCATGCGCATGGCCCTGCGAGCCGTAGCCGATGATGGTGACATTCTTGCCCTTGATCAGCGACAGGTCACAGTCTTTATCGTAGAAAACTTTCATTGCTCTTCCTAACTTGGTTATGTTGTTTCAACTGAATTAAACTTTGAGGATGCGCTCGCCGCGACCGATACCAGATCCGCCAGTTCGAACCGTTTCCAGGATGGCTGTGCGATCGATGGATTCGATGAACGCATCAAGCTTGCCTTTGTTGCCTGTCAACTCGATCGTGTAAGTTTTCTCTGTAACATCGATGATACGGCCACGGAAAATATCGGCAGTACGCTTCATCTCTTCGCGCTCCTTGCCAACTGCCCGCACCTTGATCAGCATGAGTTCGCGCTCGATGTGTGAACCTTCCGTGAGGTCCACCACCTTAACAACCTCAATCAAGCGGTTCAGGTGTTTTGTGATCTGTTCGATCACATCGTCCGAACCGCTGGTCACGATCGTCATTCGCGACAAGGTCGCATCTTCGGTCGGAGCTACGGTCAGTGTTTCAATGTTATAGCCACGTGCCGAAAACAGTCCGACGACTCTCGACAATGCGCCAGCTTCGTTTTCCAGCAATACAGAAATGATATGGCGCATGATTACAGATCCTCCGAACCGAGCAGCATTTCAGTCAAGCCTTTTCCTGCCTTCACCATCGGCCAGACGTTTTCGGTTTGGTCGGTGATGAAGTTCATGAATACCAGCCGGTCTTTCATGGCAAAAGCTTCTTTGAGAGCACCGTCAATATCGTTCGGATTCTCGATCTTCATGCCGACATGGCCAAATGACTCGACCAATTTGGTGAAGTCCGGCAGCGAGTCCATATACGACTCGGAGTAGCGGGAACCGTAGTCAATTTGCTGCCACTGGCGCACCATGCCGAGGAAACGGTTGTTCAGGAGGATGATCTTGGGCGTCAAATGATACTGCTTGCAAGTTGCCAGTTCCTGGATGCACATCTGGATCGAGGCTTCACCAGTAATGCATGCGACTGTGGCACCAGGATTGGCCATCTGGACACCCATTGCATAAGGCAGTCCGACGCCCATGGTGCCCAATCCGCCGGAGTTGATCCAGCGCCGCGGCTTGTCGAAGCCGTAATACTGGGCGGCCCACATCTGATGCTGACCGACATCGGAGGTGATGAACGCGTCGCCCTTGGTGACTTCCCATACTTTTTCAACAACACTCTGCGGCTTGATCACTTCATTCGACGTAGGGTATTTCAGGCACTCGCGGCCGCGCCATTCGTTGATCTGCCGCCACCACGCGGCAAGTGCTGCCGAGTTCGGCGTCGCGGATGCGCCATCGGCGGCATCGAGTTGCGCGAGAAGTTCCTGGAGCACATCCTTGACATTGCCTACGATTGGAATGTCGACCTTGACCCGTTTGGAGATCGACGACGGGTCGATATCAATATGGATGATCTTGCGCGGATGCGTCGCAAAGTGTTTCGGGTTACCGATGACCCGGTCGTCGAAGCGGGCCCCGATCGCGATCAGCACATCCGAGTGCTGCATTGCCATGTTGGCTTCATAGGTGCCGTGCATACCGGGCATGCCGACGAATTTGTCGCTGGAAGCCTTGTATCCGCCCAATCCCATCAAGGTATTCGTGCAAGGGAATCCCAGCTTGTCGACCAGCCTGTTCAGTTCAGGGGATGCATTGGCCAGAATCACGCCACCGCCTGTATAGATCATCGGGCGCTCGGCGGCCAGCAGCAATTGCACTGCCTTGCGAATCTGTCCGGAGTGGCCTTTGTCGACCGGCTTGTACGAGCGCATCTCGAGTTCCTTCGGATACTCGAATGCACATTTATGCATTGTGATGTCTTTGGGTATGTCGACCAGCACTGGTCCAGGGCGTCCTGTAGTAGCGATGTAGAACGCCTTCTTCATGGTCGAGGCAAGTTCCTTGACGTCCTTGACGAGGAAATTGTGCTTGACGCAGGGGCGCGTGATGCCGACGGTATCGCACTCCTGGAATGCATCCTGCCCGATTGCGTGCGAAGGAACCTGTCCGGAGATGATTACCATCGGGATGGAATCCATGTAGGCAGTCGCAAGGCCGGTGACGGCATTGGTCACGCCGGGACCGGATGTAACGAGCGCCACGCCGACTTTCTGGGAACTGCGGGAGTAAGCGTCCGCCGCGTGAATCGCCGCCTGTTCGTGGCGAACGAGGATGTGCTGGAATTTTTCCTGATTGAAGATCGCGTCGTAGATGTAGAGCACCGCACCGCCTGGATAGCCGAACACGTGTTCGACGCCCTCTTCGGCGAGACAGCGCACAACGATTTCGGCGCCGGTAAGTTCTGTGGTCATGCCTGATGTCCTTTCAAGGTCCATTGGAGATTGATCGGATGCTCTCTCCTTGCGAAAACGTTCGGATTGACAGCGCCAAGGCATCCCTTTTTTGTGCGGTGACGCCAATTCGTCGCGCAATCGTAGTTGCGGTTCAAAATGACGCTAAACGCGACTCGTTCAGCCAAGGTTTCTGGACTACCGATACGGTTTTCTCACGCTTGTGGCGTGGGTTAGAGCAAACAGCTTTTAAAATGTGAAAGCGCGTCTGTTCGAGTGCGGCATCATGCGCCGCGCGCAAAAAGACAAATCTTCGGGGTTTGCGAAGGGACTGATACGTTAATGCGTCGCACCATTTTGGTCAAGTTAAATCAGTCCAAAAGCGTTTGAAATCAACGATTTTCCGAAGAAAACCCGCACAAAGCAGCGCTTTTTTGCTAGCATGCGCACAGTTTTCAAACATCAGCGCCCGATCCAGCATTCCCTATTCGATCCACCTTCAGGTAGCCTGGGAAAATCCGCCGCACCGCATGGCAACCGATAAAGAATTGTCCGATTTTCTTGAGAGCGTCGAACGCCGCGCGTTCAAGCAGGCGATTTATGCCGTCCGGAAGGAGGAGTCCGCCCTCGATATCGTGCAGGATGCCATGATCAAGCTTGCCGAAAAATACGGCGACAAGCCGACCGCGGAACTGCCACTCCTTTTTCAACGAATCCTGCAAAATACCATTCACGATTACTTTCGACGCGAGAAAGTGCGCACGACCTGGATCAGCCTGTTCTCCGGCCTGTCGTCCGAAAGCGGGGATCAGGATGGTTTCGACCTGCTGGAAACTTACGAAGCGGAAGTGGGCACCCAGGCCGCGGAATCGAGTGCGGACAAGGTCGAACGCGATCAGGTGCTTGCTGTCATAGAAGCCGAGGTAAAAAAGCTGCCGACACGTCAACGAGAAGCATTTCTGATGCGTTATTGGCAGGATATGGACGTGGCAGAAACGGCCGCTGCAATGGGATGTTCGGAGGGCAGCGTGAAAACCCACTGCTCTCGCGCCACACACACCTTAGCCCAAGCGCTGAGAGCCAAGGGAATAAGTTTATGAATGCCGACGAATTAAGCTTTGCCTACAAAGTGCGCCATGCACTGAATGAAAATCTCGACAATCTGCCCGAATCCACCACCGACAAGCTGGCCGCCGCCCGCAAAGCCGCACTGTCGCGGAAAAGAAAAGAATCGGTGTTCAAAAGCTTGCTGATTCAACCACGTCTGGCGGGCCGTCAGTTTGGCGGCTTTTTCCGCGAGCCGCATTTATGGCTGGGCCGCATGGGCCTGGCATTGCCGGTGATCGTATTGGTGGTCGGGCTTACGGGCATCTACCAGGTGGAACAGCAAAAGCGCATCAGCGAAATCGCCGAGATCGATGCTGCCGTGTTGTCCGATGAGCTGCCGCTTTCCGCTTATGTGGACAACGGGTTTAATGCTTACCTGGCGAATCGAGGCGATTGATCGTGGTACTCCGGGCACTCCTCCTTTCCGCCCGCCCGCTGCGGGCGGTGTGCATTTTGGTTGCTTTATTTGCTGCCACAGGCACGGGCCATGCTACCCCCCCGGTGACGAATACCGCAGTTGGATCTGCCGCGCCGCCGGCGCCAACCGCCAAACAGCAACCTTCGTCCAGGCTCTCGTGGAATGACCTGACACCGGCACAGCAACAGGCGTTGGCGCCGCTTGCCGGAGAATGGAATTCGTTGGAGCC
>NZ_DAIUCO010000256.1:0-7686 GCF_036846085.1 Noviherbaspirillum sp.
ACCTATGCCTGTGTCGAAGGCCCGCGGCTCGGCACCCGCGCCGAAAGCCATTTCCTGCGGCAGGCCGGCTGCGATCTCGTCGGCATGACCAATGTGCCGGAAGCCTTCCTCGCCCGCGAGGCGCAGATCTGTTATGCCACGATCGGCATCGCGACCGACTACGACTGTTGGATGGAAGACCCGGCCCAGCATGTGAGCGTCAGTTCCATTTTCACGTTGTACCGGCAGAGCCTGGAGAAAGTCCGCGACCTGCTGATCGCCCTGCTCAATGACGACAGGCCGCCGGAGGAGCCGGAGATCCGCACCGCGCTCGCCCATGCCATGCTGACGCCGGAGAGCGCGCTCGACAGCGAGCAACTCGCCTGGCTCGCCGTGCTCAAACGCTGAACCCGCTCCGGAGATTCCCCGATGCATGCCACTTACCCTCTGCTGAAAAAAACCGACTTCCCCGCCATCCGGCGCAAAACGCTCGATACTTTGCAGGTCAACCTCGGCTACAAATGCAACCAGACCTGCCAGCACTGCCACGTCAATGCCGGACCGAACCGCAAGGAAATGATGGACCGGGAAACCGTCGATCTTGTTTTGCAGGTGCTGCGGGACCGGAAATTGTCCACGCTGGACATGACCGGCGGCGCGCCGGAGATGAACGTCCATTTCCGCTACCTGGTGCAGGAGGCGAGGGCGCTCGGCGTGCATGTGATCGACCGCTGCAATCTCACCATTCTTTTCGAGCCGGGCTACGAGGACATAGCCGAATTCCTGGCACGGCACGAAGTGGAAATCACTGCCTCCCTGCCGTGCTATTCGCAGAAAAACGTCGACCAGCAGCGCGGCGATGGCGTCTTCGACAAGAGCATCGCCGGGCTGCGGCTGCTCAATTCGCTCGGCTACGGGCGCGACGGCGGTCCCGCGCTCAGCCTGGTATACAACCCGCAGGGTCCGTCGCTGCCGCCAAACCAGCAGGGACTGGAAGCGGATTACAAGCGCGAGCTGATGCAGCATTTCGGCATCGAATTCACCCGCCTGTATGTGCTGGCGAACATGCCGATCCAGCGTTTCGGCAGCATGCTGATTTCAAAGGGCCAGTTTGCCGATTACATGCATCTGCTGAAGCACAACTACAGCAGCGCCAACCTCGATGGCGTGATGTGCCGCACGCTGGTGAGCGTGGACTGGCAAGGGCATTTGTACGACTGCGATTTCAACCAGATGCTGGCGATGCCGGCGCGATTGAATCGGACCGGCAGGCCGCATCTGCGGGATCTGCTCGGGCGGGAGGTTGACGGGGAGCCGATTGCGATTGCGGATCATTGCTATGGATGTACGGCGGGGCAGGGGAGTAGTTGCGGAGGGGCGTTGGCGGCTTGATGGATGAAGCTGGGATGAAGCCGGGGTTTCGTAATGCATGCATTGCGCCGGCTGAATCGGAGCCGCATGCAAGCGGCGACGTGGATGAGCGCGGGGTTTCACAAAGCATTGCTTTGTGCCGCGCAAATCGAAGCCGCCTATGAGCGGCGACGTGGAAAGGTTGTAAGCGAACCAGCTCCTTCCCCCTCGTAGGGGATGAGCGCGGGATTTCACGAAGCACGGCTTCGTGCCGCGCGAATCGGAGCCGCATGCAAGCGGCGACGTGGAAAGGTTGTAAGCGAACCAGCTCCTTCCCCCTCGTAGGGGGAAGGAGCCTTACAGTAAATGCGTCTACCGAAACCTGCCGACGGACATTCTTTAGATTCACAACCGAGTTCAACCAACAACCCCAAAAAATGAACCGCACCAAGCTCCTCATCCTCCTCGCCGTCATCGCCGCCGTCGCCGCGTTCGTCTTCTTCGACCTCGGCCGCTACCTCAGCCTCGACTTCCTCAAGTCCAGCCAGCAATCCTTCCAGTCTTATTACCAGGCGCATCCCGCGCAGGCGATGCTGATCTACGTCGCCATCTACATCGCCGCCACCGCGCTGTCCCTGCCCGGCGCCACCATCATCACGCTGGCCGGCGGCGCGCTGTTCGGCCTCGCGGTCGGCACGCTGCTGGTGTCCTTCGCTTCCGCGATCGGCGCCACGCTCGCCTTCCTCATGTCGCGCTACCTGCTTCAGGACTGGGTACGCGCCCGGTTCGGCAAGCGGCTCGCGCCGATCGACGACGGCATCGCCCGCGACGGACCGTTCTACCTGTTCACGCTGCGCCTGGTGCCGCTGTTCCCGTTCTTCCTCGTCAACCTGCTGATGGGCCTGACGAAGATCCGCACCAGGACCTTCTACTGGGTCAGCCAGGTCGGCATGCTGGCGGGCACGCTGGTGTATGTGAATGCCGGCACCCAGCTGGCGCAAATCGACAGCCTGCGCGGCATCGCCTCGCCGGCGGTGATCGGTTCCTTCATCCTGCTCGGCATCTTTCCGCTGGTTGCCCGCAAGGCGCTGCATATGTACACGGCGCGGCGGGTCTATGCGAAGTGGAAAAAGCCGGCGCGCTTCGACCGCAACCTGGTCGTCATTGGCGCAGGCGCCGCGGGCCTGGTGACCTCCTACATCGCCGCAACGGTCAAGGCAAAGGTCACCCTGATCGAAGGACACAAGATGGGCGGCGATTGCCTGAACTTCGGCTGCGTGCCTTCCAAGGCGCTGATCCGCTCGGCGAAGTTCGTCCAGCAGGCGCGCGAATCGGCATCACTCGGCATTGCCGAAGCCAACGTCAACTTTAATTTCGCTGATGTGATGGCGCGCATCCATCGGGTGATCGGCGATATCGAGCCGCACGACTCCGTCGAGCGCTATACCGGATTGGGCGTCGATGTGGTGCAGGGCAAGGCGAAGATCGTGTCGCCCTGGGAAGTGGAGGTCGGCGGGCGTCGCCTGACGACCCGCAGCATCGTCATCGCCGCAGGCGCCCGTCCGCTGGTGCCGCCGATTCCCGGCATCGACGATGTGGGTTACCTGACCTCGGATTCGCTGTGGTCGTTACAGGAATTGCCGAAGCGGATGGTGGTGCTCGGCGGCGGACCGATCGGCTGCGAACTCGCGCAGGCCTTCGCCCGTTTCGGCAGTGCGGTGACGCAGGTGGAAATGGCGCCGCGCCTGATGGGCCGCGAGGATGAGGACGCGGCCGCACTGGTCACGGCGGCACTGGAGAGCGATGGCGTCAACGTGATGACCGGCTTCAAGGCCGTGCGCTGCGAAAACAGCGGCGGCATCAAGCGCCTGTTCGTACAGCAGAACGGCAGCGGCAAGGAAGTCGCGATTGAATTCGACCTGCTCCTCTGCGCCGTCGGCCGCATCGCGCGCACCGAAGGCTATGGCCTCGAAGAACTCGGCATGCCGCTCACCCCGCGCAAGACCATCGACACCGACGCTTACCTGCAAACCCTGTATCCGAACATTTATGCCTGCGGCGACGTCGCCGGTCCCTACCAGTTCACCCACACCGCCGCGCACCAGGCATGGTTCGCCGCCGTCAATGCACTCTTCGGCCAGTTCAAGCGTTTCCGCGCCGACTACAGCGTGATCCCATGGTGCACCTTCACCGCCCCGGAAGTCGCGCGTGTCGGATTGTCGGAGCAGGAGGCGAAGGAGCAGGGCATCGCCTATGAAGTGGCGCGATTCAATATCGCTGAACTCGACCGCGCCATCGCCGACGAAGCCGCATCCGGCTTCATCAAGGTACTGACGGTCCCCGGCAAGGACCGCATCCTCGGTGCCTGCATCGTCGGCGAGCACGCCGGCGAACTGCTGGCCGAGTATGTGCTGGCGATGAAGCATGGCATCGGCCTGAACAAGATACTCGGCACCATCCATACCTATCCGACGATGGCGGAAGCAAACAAGTACGTCGCCGGCGAATGGAAGCGCGCCCATGCGCCGCAAAGGCTGCTGCAATGGGTCGGCCGCTACCATGCCTGGCGGCTGGGCTGACGAAGGAAGGCCGATGCTGTCGATCATCCTGCCCGTACTGAATGAAGCAGAGCAGATCGTCGCCTCGCTGGTGCCGCTGCAGGCATTGCGGGCCGGCGATGTGGAACTGATCGTCGTGGACGGTGGCAGCAATGACGACACGGCCAAGCTGGCGGCGCCGCTGGCAGACAGGCTGGTGCATGCGCATCGCGGGCGGGCGCGGCAGATGAATGCCGGCGCCGCACTCGCGAAAGGCGACATCCTGCTGTTCCTGCATGCCGACACGAAGCTGCCCGGCAATGCGCTGAACGCGATGCAAGACGTGCGGGAGGGCCTCGCATCGCCGGCGCACGCATGGGGGCGATTCGACGTACGCATCGACGGCCGCTCGCGGATGTTCGTCCTGATCGCGGCGCTGATGAACCTCCGCTCCCGCATCACTGGCATAGCGACAGGCGACCAGGCGATCTTTGTAAGGCGCGATGTGTTCGATGCGGTCGGCGGGTTCCCCGAACAACCGCTGATGGAAGATATCGAACTGTCCAGGCTATTGAAGTCGCGAACGAAGCCGCTATGCCTGCGTGAGAAGGTAACCACATCGGGCAGGCGATGGGAAAAGTATGGTATCTGGCGAACGATTGTATTGATGTGGCGGCTGCGGCTGCTGTACTGGATGGGAACGCCGGCGGAGAGGTTGGCGAAGGCGTACAGGTGATGCGAGCAAGTTAAGGTCGCGCCATAGAGGCTGTGGGGGTGAATCCGCTTGGAGGGTGCCGAATAAGAAGGTGCCGAAGCGGATAAAGAAGCGAAATTTGTCTGAGCCGCAGGCGAGTTTATTTCGCTTCCCGCTTTGGCACCCTCTTTTTCGGGGCCCCCGAAGGGGCAGCGTCCTCGCGGTCGCCTTTTTTGCCTTCTTTTTTGGCGAAGCAAAAAAGAAGGTGGCCCGCCGGGGCCAGTCCCGGCTAGTCTCTTCGGAGAACTGCCGGCGTTGCACTACCGGAGACACTCCGTAGCTCTGGATTCCCCCTTGCAGGGCGCGTACTGGCTTGCAAGCCAGTACCGTTTCGCAGGCGGACAGCATGCTGTCCGAATTCCCTGCAAAACCCTTCGCGGGAATGACAAGGATTAAATTGCATTGCCGGTTGGGTGACCACCAAGAATTTGAAGTTGCTGATAGGACGTCCACTGAGATGAAGAAGCTGAGAATGATCGCCACTTTAAAATGACCCCACAAAACTGCGCCCTCATCATCTTCGCCAAAGCCCCCATCCCCGGCCAAGTCAAAACCCGCCTCGCCCAAACAATAGGCGACCAGGCCGCAGCCCGCCTCGCCACCCACATGCTCCACGACACCCTCCACCGCGCCATCGCCGCACGGGTCGGCCCGGTCGAACTCTGCTGCGCCCCCGACACCACTCACCGCGAATTCCGCCACGCCGCCGCGCAATACGATATCAGTCTCACCATGCAAGGCGGCGGCGATCTCGGCGAACGCATGTACCGCGCCCTAGAACGTGCGTTGCTGCGCCACCCGTGCGCGCTGCTGATCGGCACCGACGCACCGGCCCTGGGTATCGGCCAACTCCGCCGGGCAGCCGATGCATTGCTCACGAACCCGGCGGTATTCGTGCCGGCAACCGACGGCGGATACGTGCTGGTCGGCATGAACGAGCCGATGCTTTCACTGTTCGACGACATTCCATGGAGCACCGCCGGCGTCATGCAGCGGACGCGCGAGCGCATCGTCCAGCTCGGCATCGACGTGGCGGAACTGGAACCAGTCGCCGACGTCGATATCCCTGACGATCTCAAGCATGTTCCGGCGGAGTGGCTGGCATGAAGATCCTGCATGCGGCGGCGGTCATGCTTCTCTGCCTCGGCTTTGTCATGAAGACGGCCAGTGCGGTCGATGTACCTGCTTTTTCCGCCATGCCGCCGGGCGGGTCGATAGAAGGCTGGCAGCCGTTGCGGCCCGCTCCGAACGCGCCCGATACCCGCTATACCCTGGTGAAGGAAGACGGCCGGACGGTGTTGAAGGCGGATGCGCAGGCATCGATGTCCGGACTGGTCCATGCGGTGCGGGTCGACCTGCGCAAGACGCCCCTGCTGCGCTGGCGCTGGAAAGTCGCCGCCCCGCTAAAAGGCGCGGACATGCGGGAGAAGGCCGGCGACGACTATGCGGCGCGGGTGTACGTGATGTTCGATTACCCGCTGGAGAAGCTGCCGTTCGGCACGCGTGCCAAGTTGAAGCTCGGTGAAGCGCTCTACGGACAAAAGATCCCCACCGCCGCGCTGAACTACATCTGGGACAACCGCCAGCCGGTCGGCACCATCCAGCCCAATCCCTATACCGACCGCGCCCGCATGATCGTGGTGGAGAGCGGCGCCGACAAGGCAGGCCGCTGGGTCACCGAAACCCGCGACCTGCGTGCGGACTTCCGAGCCGCCTTCGGCGAGGACGCGCCGGAGGTGATCGCCGTGGCGCTGGCAACCGATACCGACAACACCGGCGAAAGCGCGGTGGCCTGGTACGGCGACCTGCAGTTCCTGCCGGAAGGAAGCGGCCGATGAGGCGGCTGGTGCTGGTCGGCGCCGGACATGCGCATGCGCGCGTGCTGCTCGATTTCGCCCGCCGTCCGGTGCCCGATGTCGAAATCGTGCTGGTCTCGCCGGTGGCGCTGGCGCCGTACTCCGGCATGGTGCCGGGATGGCTCGCCGGACATTACGCCTGGGAGGAATGCTGCATTGATTTCGTGTCGCTGTGCCGGCGCGCCGAGGCCGCGTTGCGCCCGAACGCGGTGGTCGCACTCGATCCGGCGCAGCGGGTGCTGCTGCTGTCGGATGGCGAATGCATCCCCTATGACTGGCTCTCGATCGATATCGGCGCGACGCTGACGCCGCCGAAGGCGGAGCGCATGGCGCTGCTGCCGGTGCGTCCGCTGTCGGCGTTGCAAATGCGATGGGATGCGCTGCTCGACGAGATCCGCACGCTGCCGCCGGACACCGCCTATCGGGTAGCGGTAGTGGGTGGCGGCGCGGCCGGCGTGGAGAGCATGCTGGCGATGCATCGGCGCTTTACCGGACTCGCTCCCCAGGTCAAGTTTCAATTCACGCTGGCGACGCAGGGAAACGAGCTGCTGCCGGGCATGGCGGAGGGCGCGGTGCGGCGGCTTGCCGGGCATCTGGCACGGCGCGGCATCGAGGTTCTGCACGGCTTTTCAGCGGACCATGTCGACGGCACGCACATCGTCGGTGAGGACGGCAGGACGATACCGGCCGACGCCGCATTGTGGGCCACCGGCGCGCAGGCATACCGATGGCCTCGGCAATCGGGTTTGCAGGTGGACGAGCGCGGCTTCATCCGGGTGGATGCATACCTGCAGTCCACATCGCATCCAAATGTATTCGCTGCCGGCGATTGCGCCGGGTGGTGCAAACCCTTGCCGAAAGCCGGCGTGTTCGCGGTGCGGATGGGGCCGGTGCTGTCGCGCAACCTGCGGGCGGCAATCGATGGCGCGTGGCTGAAAGCCTATCGGCCGCAACGCCGTTACCTGGTGCTGATCGGCACCGGGGACGAGCACGCGGTCGCGGTGCGCGGGGGATTATCGGCGGAGGGTGGCTGGGCCTGGCGGTGGAAGCAGGCGATCGATCGGCGGTTTTTGGGGAGGTATAACGGGGAGTAAGGAATGAAGCTCTTCCGTGTGAATTTTTGTCAGTGAAACTAAAGCCACCCACCGTAGAGCTCCTTCCCCCTGCCAGGGGGAAGGTTGGGAAGGGGGTGGTGAGGTCGAGCGACTGC
>NZ_DAIUCO010000257.1:0-7645 GCF_036846085.1 Noviherbaspirillum sp.
TGACCGCGCCACCGAGCGTGGTGGCGCCGAACTGCAGCGCGTTGGCGCCGCGATAGACCTCGACGTAGCGCGCCGACAGCGGCTCCACCGCCTGGAAATCGGCGCTGCCGTCGGCAAGGTTGAGCGGCACGCCATCCTGCAGGAGCTGGATGCCCCGCATGTGGAAGGTGCGCTGCAGGCCGGAACCGCGGACGGACAGGCGGGCTTCCTCGGCGCCGAAACGCGAGGCGACGAACACCCCGGGTGAAAACTGCAGCGCGTCGGACAGCGTCGACACCCTTCCTTCCTTGTATTGCTCGGCGTCCACGATATTGGCACCGCCCGGCGTGGTGCCGATACGTTCCCGCGCCGCTTCGATCGGCGGGAGCGACGGGCTGGCGACCGGTTCCGCGGTGACGGTAACCGGTGGCAGCACTTTTTCCTGCGCCAATGCGTTCGGCAGGTGCAGTGCCCAGAGAATCGGCACCGCGGTGACTGATACATAGTGCATGCGACGAATGGATGGCCGCTTGCCTGAGTGGGACATGAATAATCCTCAATCTTCAAATTGATTGTCTGCTGCATGTATTCCCGCCATGGCGGCCGGCACCGGGTGAACGCATGGATGCGATCATCTTCCTGGCTTTTGGACAATGGCGACGGATCACTGCAGCGGGTATATCGGACTCATGACTTTCCCGGAAAATACAGGCGATGCCTTTCCTGTTCCGGAAGGCATCGACTACAAACGCGCACGCCGGTCAAGCCGGGAGTGCGAATGATTTCAACAGAGATAGAAAATGAGTTACCGGACCGCGTCGTGCAAAAAGAACCGGTCAGGCGAATACGGGCGGAGCGCGGGGCTGTGCGGCTGTCCAGGCGAACAGCCTCGATGGGGAACGATAGAAAAGCACCGGCAGGATGGAAGCACCCGCAGCGGGTGCAACGATCACGGCGGAAAATGGCGCCAGTCCGAAGGAGCCGGCATGAGTGAAGCAGAATGGGCAATGTTCGAAGTGCAGCCCGGATGAATGCGAATCTTTTGACAACTCGCCCGCCGTGTCCGGACCATGTGCCGCGGCGTGGTGGGAATGGACCGCATGCTCGTGCGAGGCATGGTCCCCCATGTCCTGCGGGTGTCCCCCGTCATGGCTGGAATCCGTGGCTTGCCGGGCGTGGCCGGAGTGCTGGTCGATCAGGGACGCCGGTGCGTCGTCCGACAAACCGGCCGCGTAGAGTGCATGGGATATGGACGGCGCGAGCGACGCTGCCAGAACGGCGAAACACGCAATCCAGGCAGCAACACGACGCAGATATCGACTCAATCCCATGGCCGGATCTTATCATCGGAGCACTGCGTTGAACCCGGCGGGCAGATTCAAAAATTCGATCCATCCACCTGAATCAATCTTGTTTCTGCATGTCGATGCGGCGGCAATCATGCCGATTGCCGCCGCAACGGATCCTGGTCGGATCCGGATTCAGTAATTCGCCGGACGCGGCTCGTCGGTGTCGCCGAGCAGCCCGGTCTTCAGCTTTGCGTCCGCCGGCTTGTCGCCCAGCCAGATGCGCAACAGCACGGTGTAGAACAGCGGATCGGGGATCGGGTCGGTGACCTGCTTGCCGTTGATCGAAACGATGGTTCCCGTGCCCGGAATGTAGTCGTTGGTGACCACGTCGCCCTTTTTCAATTCCGGAATCGAGGCGAACAACTGGCCGAATTTCATCAGCTGGTTGATGAGCTTCGCCTTTTCGGCCTTATCGGAGTTTTGCTGGATGCCGGTCATGAACGCCTGGCCGAACTCCTCGGCATTGACGTTGCGCTGCATGACGAGGCGGATACGCTTCGCACCCGGCATGGCATAAATGTCGGCCGGCGTGGTTTTCTTCTGCGGCAGGTACAGGCCAGCCGAATAGACCGAGAAAATGGCCTTGTACCGCACGCCCGCGCCGTTGAGCTTCAGATCCTGGTTGGCGACCTTGGCGGTTTCGTCGTACTTGTAACCGCCGACATCGAGGGCAAAGGCGCTGGATGCGGCGAAGGCAAAAAGGCCGGCGGCGAGCACGATGGCGCGCCCGAGGCGGTGAGGTTGTTGCATGGCTGTCTCCTAAAGCAAGTGGTCGCCGTTAGGATACAAGAATTTAAGGGATGATGACCGCAGGCAATGCAACACCGATCGAATTATTTTTCAACCGTGCCAGGCCCGGAAGAAAACGCTCTTTGTTGTTGAGCCGGCAAGTTGCCCCGCCTATGCGTTCAGGCCGCTTTCGCCACCAGCACCGCATTCGTCCCGCCGAAGGCGAACGAGTTCGACATCACCGCGCCGATCCGCTGGCCGTGGCGCGCCGCGTTCGCCACATAGTCCAGATCACATTCCGGGTCGGGCTGATCGAGGTTGATCGTCGGCGGCATCACGCCGCTGCGCATCGCCAGGATGGCAATCACGAATTCCAGCGCGCCTGCCGCGCCGAGCAGGTGGCCGTGCATGGACTTGCTGGAACTGACCGCCAGCCGGTCCGCGTAGGCGCCGAATACCTGCCGGATCGCGGCGGTCTCGACCGGGTCGTTGGCGGGCGTGCCGGTGCCGTGGGCATTCAGGTAGGCGATGTCGGCGGCATCGATGCGGGCCGAGGCCAGAGCGAGGTCCATCGCCCGCGCCTGGCCCTCGACGCTGGGGCGGGTAAGGTGCGCAATGTCCGTCGCCAGCCCGTAGCCGGCGAGTTCCGCATAAATGACAGCCCCGCGCGCCACCGCCCTTTCCCACTCTTCCAGGATCACGATCGCGGCGCCTTCGGCGAGCACCAGGCCGGTCCGGTTTTTCGAAAACGGCCTGCAGGATGCGGCCGGATCGTCGGTGTCTTCCACCGCGAGCGTGCGCAGCGCTTCCCATGCCTTCATCGTGCCGAGCGACAGCGGCGCTTCGGCGCCGCCGGCGATCATGACGTCGGCATCCCCGGCACGGATGGCCTTTGCCGCCTCGCCGATGGCGACCGCGGATGACGAGCAGGCCGTGCTGTAGGTCAGGTTCGGCCCGGTGATGCCGTATTCCAGCCCGATCCAGGATGCCGCCGCGTTGTTCATCGCCAGCAGCACGCTGAAGGGCTTGATGCGGTCGGATTGCTGTTCGTACAGGGTGCGGTAGCCATCGTCGGTGGTCAGCGATCCGCCCATGCCGGTGCCGATGAATACGCCGGCGCGGGACCGGTCGAAATCCGGCTCGAAAGCGGCATCCTCCAGCGCCTTCCGCGCGGCGACCAGCGCCAGCTGGCTGACCCGGTCGAGCATGCGCAGCTTCGGCGGATCGAAATGCCGGACGCCGTCGAACGCCGTCTGCGCGGCGATGCGCGTCGTCAGCCTGCCGAATGCCTCGTCATCGAGGCGACCGATCGCCGACCGGCCGGCGACAAGGTTGTCTTCGAGTTGCGTGATCGTGTCGCCGAGTGGCGACACGATGCCGATGCCGGTGACGGCCACTCGTCTCATGCCGCGCGTCCGCTCGATGCGCCGGTGTTTTTCTGGACAGCCGATGGTGCCGGCGGAGGGAGCACGCCGCCAACCGGGGCGGCGTCCGCATGCTGCTCGGCGACCAGCCGGTCGATGTAATCGACCACGTCGCCGATCGTCGGCAATTCCACCTGGTCGGACGGCAGCCGGATACTGAACTCATCCTCCACCTGGAACAGCAGTTCCATGACGCCGAGGGAATCGACGCCGAGTTCTTCCAGCCTGGCGTCGGGCGTCAGTTTTTCAGGCGCGAGCTGGTACTTGCTGACCAGTATCTGCTTCAGGCGTTCGTAGGTCGTCATTCAGCACTCCTTGAGTAAGTCGTCGGTATCCAAAGCGTCGAGCGTGGCCGGCATGGGCATCGGCGCGCGGGTGACCTTGCCGCCCCATTGCGCCGCCCGCGTCAGCAGGTGCGGCGCAATGCGCAGCAACGGTAACGCGGCGCCGGTCAGCGCAGGGCGCATCGCCGCATGCGCGAACAGCGCGGCGAGCCGTATCCGTTGCGCAAAATGGCCGTGCCACATCTGCGCATAGGTTTGCCGCAGGGCCGCCTGCTGCGCCGCATCGTGCATGTCGGCGCGGTGCGGCCCCAGCAGTCCGGCCAGCAGGCGGGCGGACTGGATTGCCATGCTCATGCCCTCGCCGATGATGGGATGCGCCTCGCCGGCCGAATTGCCGACCAGGAAGGCGCTGCCGCCGTCGCGCGGCATGCGGATGCCCGGCCGGATCGGCCCGACGGCAAGCCAGGTGCCCTGCTGTCGCGCGCCGGACAGCATGTGCCGCACGCCGGCGCAGTTGTGCGCGACATGGGCGACGGCCGCTTCGGCGGCCTTCATCGCCGGCGCGTCCTGCCTGCAGCGCATCAGGCGGTCCCTGCGGATGCAGAAGGCGAGCGTTGCGGTGGCGTTGTCGCCGACCACCATGCCGCCATACCCCCCGGGAAAGGACAGGACCGGAAGCAGGCCATTTTCCAGCCTGGCTTCGGTGAAATTCGCCTTGAACGCGAAGAGATCGGATGAATGCTGCTGCGGTTTCTGTTGTCCTTCCGGGACATGCGGCGCTCCGGCGGGCGCCAGTTCCCACGAACCATGCGCTGCGATCAGGACCGGCGCATGCAGCGTGGCGGACTCGTCCGCATGGACTTTGCCCACCTGGCAGCGATACGCACCGGGTCCGCCTTCGATGCTGCGTGCCGCCCATGGCTGGAGCAGGTCGGCGCCGCTGCGCACCGCCTGTTTGAGCAGCAATGTGTCCAGCACTTCCCGCCCGAGCGCGACGCCCCATGGATGCCGCGCATCGGCAAAGGCCGGGAATGGCGCGCGTATCGTATGCTCGCCCATCATCAGCGCCACCTGCCGCAGCGGTGCGCCGGCGAGGTCGGCCACCGCCCTGCCGATACCGAGTTCGTCGAGCAGCGGGAGGTTGGTGGCGGCGATGCATTCGCCGCACACCTTGCGGCGAGGGAAGCGCTGCTTCTCCACCAGCGCCACGCGCCAGCCGTAGCGCGACAGCAGGATGGCGGCGCTGGCACCGGCCGGTCCGGCGCCGATGATGATGGCGTCATAGTGGGTGTGCATCGTCATGTCGATCCTTGTGCCTCCTCTTGGATTTCTTCTTTCGTCGCCACGAACAGGTGGCTGAACAGGCGTGCCGGATTTTCTTCCAACCGCCATCCGCGCGCGCCGGCAGGCCATAGCGCCGATAACTCATTGCCGTGAAAACCTGCCCGCACGCTCAGTACCGCATCCTCGCGCGTGACCGCGTTGGCACCGACGAGTCCGACCAGCCGGCTGCCGAGGAGCGGCAGCCGCGCGCGCAGCGGCTCGCAGGCGACGACCATCCGGGTGCGGTCTTGCAGTGCCTGGAACAGGGATGCGATCTGGTCCGTGTCGAAGTGGTGGATGAACAGGTTGGCCACGGCGATGTCCCATTCCTCCGGCGCCGGTCGTGCTGCCCAGTCCAGCACATCGTCCTGCAGCACGCGGACATGCCATCCCACCTTCCGGAAGCCGTCGCGGGTGGCCCGGGACACGAGGTCCTGCCGGTCGAGCAGCGTCAGTTCCACGCCGGGCCAGGTGTGCGCGAAGCGCTTCGCCAGGCGCAGCATCAGGCTGCCGTCGCCTGCGCCGAGTTCGATGATGCGCGACGGCCGCCGCGGGTACCGGCCGAGCGGGCCGGCGATGATTCCGGCCGATCCCATGATGCGATTGATGCGCCGCAGGTCGGCACGGGACCGGATCGCGCGCGGATCGTCTTCGGCCAGGTGATCGAGCGCCTCCGCTTCGAGACGTCGCGGAAACGTGCTGCCGGTAGAGGACGCGCCGATCATGGAGTGCGGCTCAGTCGACCTGCAGCAGCGCGCCGTGACAGCTGAAGCCTGCCCCGAACGACGACAGCCACCATGCACCGCCGGGCGCATCGTCTTCCAGCGCCGCCTGCAGGACGAAATACACGAACGCGCTGCTGAGGTTGCCGTAATCCCGCAGCATCGCGGCGCTGTAGCGCAGGTGGTGCTTGTCGATGCCGAACTTCTTTTCCAGTGCGGCCAGCACATCGCGGCCGCCCGCATGCATGATCCACGCGCTGATGGCATCGCGTTCGATGCCGGAGCGCCGCAGTACCTTGTTCAGCACCGCCTCCGCATGGTCGGCCGCCAGCCAGGGCACGTCGCGGGTGAGGATGTTGCGCAGCATGCCGCTGCGCTGCTCGAACATCAGCGCTTCCCGCTTCGTCTGGTTGATGAGTGATTCGCTGTCGCGCCATTCGATGCGCCGCACCGTTTCTCGCGGCCGGCGGGAAAGCACCGCCGCGCCGGCGCCGTCGCCGAAAAGGCAGGCGCTGATGAGCACGCCGGGATCATCGTCGAGATACATTGCCGCGCTGCATACTTCGACGCATACCGACAGCACATGGCTGCATTGTTCCGCATCGAGCAGCGCGCTTGCCAGCCGCATGTTAGGAAGCGCGGCCGCGCATCCCTGGCCGACGAGGTCGAATGCCTGGATGTCGGCGCGCAGTCCGAGCCCTTCGGCGACATAGCCGCTGAGGCCGGGACACAGGTAACCGGTGCAGGTACTGACCACGATGGCATCGATGCGCTCCGGCTGCAGACCCGCCTGTTCCAGCGCGCGCATGCCGGCATCGCGGGCGAGCGCAGGTGCGTGCTCGATAAAACGCCGGTCGAGGGTATCGGGATCGATCTGGAAGACTTCCTCCAGCGAATCGAGCGCGAGATGACGCGCCTCGATGCCGTTGTCGCGCAACAGCACCGCCTTGGCAACCGCATGCGCACGCGGGCCGAGCCGTTGAAACCAGTCCGACTCCTGGAATGCTTCCCAGCAATCGGATTTGAGGTAGCGATTGGGCGGTACTGCGGTTCCTATGCCAGATACATACATGCGTGCTTTCCCGTTGTCATCCAAGTGTGGAAGGCGGCGCCTTCTGACCTGTCTAGTACGGGTCGGCGCACGTTGATTCTCTGTTGCAAGTTAATTTTTAGACCAGTCGTTGGTGATCAAGTTGCAAGAGCGAGGAGGCGCGGCGCCGCAGGGCGGAAGACGTGTTGCGAAGAGGGAAGAAGGATTGATTCGAGGTTGAAAGAGGCGTCGCCTGGGGAAGGAACAGCCGCAAACGAAAAGGCCCGTATGCAGGACATACGGGCCTTGAGGATCAGAGGCAGGCGCGTGCGCGCCGCTTCAGACCGTGCTTGTTACCTGAACTGCCAGACGCGCACATATTTCACGTCGAACGAGTTGTTCTTACCAGTCGGCGTGGTGTTGTCCGGCTGGCCGCTGGCGCTGCCGAACAGCAGGTCCAGCATCACGTACATGCGGCGCGGCATGGTCACGTTCAGCGTATAAACCTCCCTGCCGTCGTAGTAGAACGTCTGCTTGCCCGGTTCCCACTTCAGTGCGTACTTGTGATAGCCGGCGGACAGGTCGCCAAGACCGGTGATCATCTTCGAGCCGGCCAGGACCCCCGGCGCGCCGCTCCATACCGTCGGTGCATAGGCGGTCGGATGGAAGTTCGCATCGCTCCAGTAGCTTGCGGGGCCACCGCCTGCATACGCTTCCATGATGTCGATCTCTGGGCGGAACGGATCCGGTTCGTCATGGTTGTACAGCCAGAACGCAGGCCATGTGCCCTTGCCGACCGGCAGCT
>NZ_DAIUCO010000258.1:0-7633 GCF_036846085.1 Noviherbaspirillum sp.
GCCATCCCCACAGGGCGGGCTGGATGATGAAGGTGAGCGGTGGGATTGCCGACAATGGCAGCGTCACGATCCACAATACGGCAAATATCACGAACGAATAGGTGGACAACCACAAGGTGCCGAGCAGGTTGCCGCCACGATGCATTTCCAGCGCCGGATGGCGGCGTTTCGCCACATGGCGGACGATGATCGGCATTGCCATGGTGCCGACGAATAGCAGCGCGGTGAGGATCATCAGCGGAAGAAGTACCCACATCGCGATCAATGGCACCACCACTGCCTTAATCGTGCCCAGACCGAGCCAGCCGAGGACTTCGCCCGCGACATCGAACCCGCCGTTGGCGGCGAAATAGGCGTGCAGCCAGTCGATCATCGGCTGCAGTCCCAGCCACAGGATGACGCCCCAGAGCACCAGTGACAACACGAATGGAATCACGGTAAGCAACAGCAGGCGGATATGCAATTGTGACCATACGGCATTGCCGAAGGCGACCATTACCGAACGGTTCATGGATATCATCTCTCCTCAATTTTCCCGATGCAAACCCGGGCGACCGCATGCGGTCGATCCAATTATTCAAACCAATAGCAAACCGATATGTTACCGGTCCGGCGTCAACGCGGCGCGGAACCCCGCATTCAATGCAGGATGCACCACGTCAACGCAACTACTCGCCACGAATGCTATCAATCGTGATGAATCTGTCCATGTAATGACTGGGTGATCATGTATTTAATTCAACTTTTTCTTCCCCTGTACGACAACGAGAAACAGGCGTTTCCAAAAGCGCATTTCCTGTCGGTCCGCGATGAACTGGTCGAACGCTTCGGTGGGTTGACCGTGCATACGCGCGCACCGGCCAAGGGCCTTTGGCAGGACCATGAACAGGATACCGTGCAGGATGACCTCGTCATTCATGAAGTGATGAGCGACACGCTCGATGAGGCGTGGTGGCGAGGCTACCGCCAGTCACTTGAAAAGCGCTTCCGGCAGGACACCATTCTCGTTCGCGCGCAATCGATCAGCATCCTCTGACGACACAAGCGCGTGCAGTTGCAACTGCTACAATCCCGCCACTCGACCACTCATGAAAGGAATCAGCATGTCTACAACTACAACAGCTTCCGGACTGCAATACGAAGAAATCTCCGTCGGTTCCGGAGACGAAGCGAAGGCCGGCGGCCAGGTCACCGTCCACTACACCGGCTGGCTGCAGAATCCGGACGGCAGCGCCGGCCGCAAGTTCGATTCCAGCAAGGACCGCAATGAGCCCTTCGATTTCCCGCTCGGCGCAGGCCATGTCATCAAAGGCTGGGACGAAGGCGTGCAGGGCATGAAGGTCGGTGGCGTACGCAAGCTGATCATCCCTTCCTCTCTCGGATACGGCGCGCGCGGCGCCGGCGGCGTCATCCCTCCGAACGCCACACTGATTTTCGAAGTGGAACTTTTGGGCGTTTAAAGACTCTTTCCCAACGGCATCTTGAAGAACGGCATCCTAGTTGATGTCCCTCTTCCTGATGTCCGTGCCCTAGAGCCGGTGTCGTACCTGTCCAAGCTGGTACAACACCGGCTTCAAACCGGTGGAAGACGATCGGCAAGCCTGCCCGTCTGAATCGCGGTTTGTCATGCGCAGCTGCATGCGCATGGCCTGACGGCGGCATGGCAGCATCGCGTTCGACCTGCGCCGCGCATCCCGCGAGGCCGTCCTCCGGATTCCTACTTCATGCATTTGAAAAACATATTGATTGGCTGCGCCTGCGTCGCAATGTCGCTGGCTGTTTCAGGTTGTGCCGTTGTATCTGTCGCCACGACGGCCGTGTCGGTGGCCGGCACGGCGGTCAGCGTAGGGGTCGCCGCGGGGTCGGTGGCGGTTGGTGCCGCGACGACGGTTGCCAAAGGTGCGGTCGCCGTGGGCGGCGCGGTGGTCGGCTCCGATTCCGATTAAGTCGTCTACCACTCCGACATCAGCGCCAGCCAGAGCAGCTTCTCGAACTCCGGTGCGAACCGCCGGATGATGTCATGCGGATCAGGCGCAATCGCGTCGTCGGTCACGAGTCCGAACTGCACACCACCGTTATAACTGAGGATCGAGACGCCAACGCCGATGTCTCCGGACTGCGGCACCCAGAACATGATCTGGTCAAGCTGGCTGCCGGCGAGATACAGCGGCGCCTGCGGGCCCGGCACATTGCTCATCACCGCGGTCGCCTTCCTGGCGAAGTAGCTCTGGATCTCGGTCTGCATCTGCTTCGGCGTGGCACCGAGCACGCCCAGCACCGCCATTGCGACCAGCGCCTGGTAGCCGCCCTTCAATTCGTCCATGCGGCGGCGCACCTCCTGCAGGCGCAGCAGCGGGTCCTCGATGCCGACCGGCAGCACCAACGGCACCAGGCCGAAAGCATTGCCCAGCTTTTGCTCCTTGCCGGATTTGCGCAGGTTGACCGGCACCATCGCCCGCAGTTCGCAGTCCTCGGCCACATGGTCGCCCTTGGAACGCAGGTAGGCACCGATAGCGCCTGCCACGCTCGCCATCAGCACATCATTGATCGAACCGCCCAATGCCTTGCCGACCACCTTGATTTCGGCAAGTGGCAGCGGCTCGCTCCAGGCGACATTCTTTTTACCCGCCGGTTTGCCCTTCAGCCTGGTCCTGGAATCATCCGGCATCGCCATCAGCTTGATGGCATCCATCGTCAACTGCCCGGCCATGTTGCCCATCTTCGAGAGCCGGGTCATGAAGTTGTTCGAGTCCGCCAGCATCCACATGTATTTCGACCAGATCGTGGTCGACAGATTGATGGCATTGATGGTGGTGTTGGTAACCGGTTGCGTCAACTGGAGCCATGGATTATCCTCTTCGGGCTCGGACGGCATCAACGACGCCATCGCCTGCCCCGGCCGGTCTTCCGACGGCGAGCTATCGAACATCGAGAGAAGCACGCCGACCAGCGCCATGCCGTCCGCAATGCAGTGATGGATACGAATCACCACCGCCTGCCGCGTCCTGCCATCCTCGCCGATGCAGCCATCGACAAAATGCATTTGCCATAACGGTCGCGCGGCGTCGAGCGGCGTGGCGGACAAGTCGCTGACCAGTTGTTCGAGTTCGGCCTTGTTGTTGGGTAGAGCGGGCTTCAGGCTGGTGCGCACGATGTGGTAGTCCGGATCGATCTCCTGTTCCTGCCACCAGGCGCTGCCGGTGATGTCCATCGCCACGCGGCTGCGGAAGCGGCGATAGCTGAGGAAGCGGGTCTCCATCACATGCATGAATCGCGTCATGTCGATCGGCTGGTCGAACATCAGCACCGCGACGATCATCATCAGATTGCAATCCGAATCCATCCGCAGCCATGCGGTATCGACGGTGGACATTTTCTCCCGGCGTAGCGCCGGCGCGACTTGGGACGCCATCGAGTCACTCCTCTAAATGTTTGCTTTGGTGGCAGTTTTTTCTATGTTATTTTGAGCGCCTGCTTTGCAATGGACACTATCACAGCCAACTCTTTTCATCTACAGGAGAACACCATGAGCCTGCAAGCCCAATTCGACCAAGCCGTAGCCGACTCGAAGAATCTGCCCGACCGGCCAGACAACATGACGCTGCTGAAAATCTATGCGCTGTTCAAGCAGGCGAGCGAAGGCGATGTGGAAGGAAAGCGGCCGGGTTTCACCGATATGGTCGGCCGTGCGAAATGGGATGCGTGGGATGCGCTGAAAGGCACATCGAAGGACGACGCGATGCAGCAGTACGTCGATCTCATCACTGAACTGAAAGGCTAGGCCGTCAGCCTGGCGGCTGAACCGTCATCAAGCCTTGCTGCTGAAAACCTTCTTCATTTTTTCGGTGACCTTGGATTCGATGGTCGATGCAAAGCCCTTGAACAAAAATCCGAGTTTGATTTCCAGCTGCGCTTCGTTCTCGAGCAGTGCAAGCGTACCGGATACGCCGGTGCGCTTGAACACCAGCACATCGCCATCCCATTCGGAGGCCATGTCGTACTCCTCGGCCATCTGGTCCGCCACTTTTTGGGCAGCGGCCTTCGCCTTCTTGTGAGACAGCTTGTGCGATTGGCAAATAACTATATCGGCCATGAACCTATTCCCTGGAATTGACGTCGGGGTTCAGGATATTCGGTGGCATCCCGCCCGTCAACGCCGCGATCAGGTTATCCGCCGCACAGTTGGCCATTGCGCGACGGGTCGGTTCCGAGGCGCTGCCGATGTGCGGCGTCAGCACCACATTTTTCAATGACAGGAAGCCGGGATTGAAGGCTGGTTCGTTCTCGAACACGTCCAGGCCGGCAGCCGCGATTCGTCCCGCGCCCAGGGCGTCGATCAACGCGGCATCGTCGACAATACCGCCCCGGGCGATATTCACCAGGGTCGCCGTCGGCTTCATCTGCGCCAATTCGGCAGCGCCTATGGTGTGATGGGATTGCGGTGAATAAGGCAACACGAGGACTACATGGTCGGCCGTTCGCAGCAGTTCTTCCTTGCCGACGTGCCGCGCATTGTTTGCGTACGCTTCCGTCTCGGGTGCGAGGCGGGACCGGTTGTAATAAATCACATTCATGTTGAAGCCCGTCGAACGGCGCGCGACGGCCTGGCCAATGCGGCCCATGCCGATGATCCCAAGCGTCGAACCATGCACATCAGCACCCATGAACGTGTCGAAACGCCACTTCTTCCACTCGCCGGCTCGCAACCAATGCTCCGACTCGGTCACGCGACGCGCCGTCGCCATCAACAGGGCCCATGCAAAATCGGCGGTCGTCTCGTTCAGCACATCCGGCGTGTTGGTGACGATGATGCCGGCCCTGGTGGCGGCATCGACATCGATGTTGTTGTAACCGACGGCCATGTTGCAGATGGCTTTCAGTCCGGGCGCGGCCGCTATCACCTCGGCGGACATCCGTTCGCTCGGCGTGGTGAATACGGCATCCTTGCCCTGCAGTCTCTGGATCAGTTCGTCGGACGACATGATCTTGTCGTCCTGGTTGGCCTCGACATCGAACTTCCCGGACAAACGTTCGACTACGTCCGGGAAGATTGCACGTGTCACTAGGATTTTGGGTTTGGTCATTGCATCCTCACCGGAAGAATAGGAATGTCATGGCGATGAACAGCGGCACCAGCACGATACACGACCATGCCATATAGCCGAAGAAGGACGGCATCTTGATGCCGCGCTCCTCGGCGATTGCCTTTACCATCAGGTTGGGCGCATTCCCGATATAGCTGTTTGCGCCCATGAATACCGCCCCGCAGGAAATCGCCGCCAGCGTCGAGGCCAGCGTCGTCATCAGTGTCGCCGGATCGCCGCCCGCGGTATTGAAGAATACCAAATAGGTCGGGGCGTTATCGAGAAAGGATGACAGTATCCCGGTCGCCCAGAAATACATGGCGTCGATCGGCTGCCCGTCGTTGTCAGTAACGGCGCGAACCACCGCGGAGAATGCCCCGTCTTCGCCTGCTCGAAGCATCGCAATGACAGGAATGATGGTAATGAAGATGCCGGCAAACAATTTGGCGACTTCCTGCATTGGCCCCCATGAGAAGTCATTGCCGCTGCGCGCGGTACGCGGCGTCAGCGCAAGCGAGGCGATGGTAACGGCTATCAGCAACACGTCACGTATCAGGTTCTGCAGTTCCACATCGGTGCCGAATACCGGGAATGTGACGCCGGACTTCCAGAAGCCGCTCATCAAAACCAGTCCGACAATCGCTGCCAGGAAGAAAAAATTGACCTTGCCCTCGATCCTGAGCGCCGAATCGGGCGTGGGGTCCATTGCCGGCGGCAATTGTTCCTCACGATTCCGATAATAGTAGCTGTCGAGCAGGTAAAAAATGACCAGGAGGGATGTACACAGGAACAGCGCTTCCCAGAACATGTGCTTCACGGTCCAGAAAAAATCGATGCCCTTCAGAAAGCCAAGGAACAACGGCGGATCACCCAGGGGGGTCAGGGAGCCACCGGCATTCGCCACCAGAAAAATAAAGAAAACCACGATATGTACCGCATGTTTGCGGTTGTCGTTGGCGCGAATCAGGGGCCGGATCATCAGCATGGATGCACCCGTGGTGCCCATGAAGCTAGCCAGCACCGTACCTAGGGCAAGCAATCCGGTATTGAGCAAGGGAGTGCCACGCAGATTTCCCCGCACGCAAATACCACCGGCGACGACGAATAATGATGTCAGCAGAATAATAAACGGGATGTATTCGGCGGCGAATGCATGCACCGCTCCACCGGCTGCGGTGGCGATACCGAACACTGCGGCGCAGGGCAGAAGGAAGGCAAGCGCCCAGGCAAGCGAAATCTTGCCGAAATGATGGTGCCAAAAAAGAGGGGCTGCCAAGGGCAGAAACGCAATCGATAACAACAGGCCTGCAAACGGTACCGCCCACCAGACGGACAGTTGCCCTCCGTCCAGTTCGGCGGCGTATGCAGCGATCGGAAACACGCCCGCCATGCCGGCCAAGATTTTTGCGCGCACTTGATGTCCCCTGCCTTATTTTTAAAATTGGCGGCTATTTTATCTTGGTTCCAGCGCGCTCTTATCCGTAGAAATACGCAATCTCGTTAAGGGAAAAACGACATGGCGGCACTATTCGGCACTGCCGTTCAAACCAATCTCCGCATTTGCTTATTTGTAATCTGTATAAAACCGGTTTGTTAGAAAGACTGAATTATCTTAAAATACAAGGCTTTGCGACGGGTTATACCGACAGGCTTTCATTCAATGCGGTCTGCCATGCCAACTACCCTTAACGTTGCATCTTTTGCTTCAATCAAATTTCAGGAAATTTACAGATAGGACTGTTATGACCCACGTTGTGACCGAATCGTGCATCCGGTGTCGTTATACCGATTGTGTGGATGTATGCCCGGTGGACTGCTTCCGCGAAGGCCCCAATTTCCTCGCGATCGATCCGGACGAATGCATTGACTGCGCCGTCTGTGTCGCCGAATGTCCGGTCAATGCCATCTTCGCGGAAGAAGATGTGCCGGCGGATCAGCAGCAATTCATCAAACTGAATGTCGAACTCGCCCGTGCATGGCCTTCCATCACCAAGACCAAGGCCGCCCTACCGGATGCCGACGATTGGAAAGACGTCAAAGACAAGCTTGACCAACTCGCCAGATAATTCAAACATGCAACGACGGCAGCTGACATGGCTGCCGCCTGCATCACTGGTGAGCAATTTGTTACTTCCAAAAGATCTCTGACTAGAGACTATTCCGCAGTCAGGTGTCTGGGTTACAGCAACACCCCGTTCTCTCTTCAGCCCCGCAATACCCCACCAACCGCCTCGCCTGTTTCTGTAGGTTACCGGTAATCTTCCAAATTTGAATCAATTGCCTCCGCGCTCGGCGATGGTTTTGCATTTGCCGTAATCAGATGGAATTGCCAAAAACCTGCGTTTCCTGCAAAGCATCTCAGTCCGCATAACCGGCGATCCGGCGCCGAAAGTCAAAATCAAACGGAAGGATGTTATTTGCAATGGACATGCCGCATGGACGCGTAAGTTTTACAAAGCCAGCAGCCTGTTAGCAGAAAATTATTCCGCACCGCCAAAAAAATGCACTTCCATCCCTAGGCACGTTTTATGCTCACCTTGTGAAAAGCC
>NZ_DAIUCO010000259.1:0-7511 GCF_036846085.1 Noviherbaspirillum sp.
GGTGCGGGAGCTGGTTTAGGAGCCGGTGCTGGTGCTGGTGCTGGTGCCGGTGCCGGTGCCGGTGCCGGAGCAGGTGCTGGCGCAGGAGCCGTTACTGTAGTCGCGAAATCACAAACCTTGTCGGCGCCGGGCAGCGGATCGCCGAACACCGAGTTGGAGCAGCGGATCGAACCGGTGGCGGTACGTGTGGCATAAGTGCCATTCAAACCGTAACGAACCTGGCGTGTGCCGGAGAAGGAACAGGTACCCTCTTCGACGGCGCAGCGTGTCCAGGTCGTGCTGGTCACAGGCGCTGGTGCCGGAGCCGGTGCCGGTGCAGGGGCTGGTGCAGGGGCCGGTGCCGGTGCCGTTACGGTAGTCGCGTAATCGCAGACCTTGTCGGCGCCTGGCAGAGGATCGCCGAACACATCGTTGGAGCAGCGAATCGAACCGGTGGCGGTACGTGTGGCATACGTGCCATTCAAACCGTATCGAACCTGGCGTGTGCCGGTGAACGAGCAGGTGCGCTCTTCCGTGGCGCAGCGCGTCCATGTGGTTGTCGTGACCGGCGCGGCTATTTGCGTGACTGTCGCCAGGTATTTGTTTTGTTCCGTTTGTGCCGGAACTTCAGCGGATGCCGATACAGCGCTGTTGGCTGTCATGGTGGAACCGGATGCGAAATCGGAACCATCGCCGTTTCCGCCACCGCATGATGCCAAAAACAACATTGCAAGACTTGCACCTGAAAGAGCCCGCATGGAACGAAGGCCCGAATACTCCCTGGACATGAAATTTCCCCTCTTATAAACATCAATTGATAATTCTCAAAGAACTCGAGAATTTGCAATCAGAGTTTTGCCGTAGCAAAATAGTTCCGAGAGGAAAGAAGAATTTAACACTTTGTTTCAATTGGGAATTTTGTTTCTACGCCACACTTTGTGATCGATTTGGCACATGCCTGTTGTAGACAGATGCAGGAACAACAAGACAAAAATAATGTCTTTCTGTCGTCCGTCGCCATGCTACGAAGCGCTTTCCCTGTGCATTGCCGACGCCCATTTGCCGCTTCCTGTGGAGACCCATCATGAAAAAAACCACCCTCCGTATTGCGGCTGCGGGCGCGCTGGTACTGAGTGCCGCCGCCTGTGGCGATACGTCCAAGCTGCCGGCGAATGCGGATGTCGGACCGAGTCCCAAACTTGTGGAGCCGGTAAAAAGCGCCATACCGACCGTCAAGATCGCGCCGGCCAAGGGCTGGCCGGAAGGCGGGAAGCCGGTGCCGGCTGCGGGCATGGCGGTGAATGCTTTTGCCGGCGGCCTCGATCATCCGCGCTGGCTGCATGTGCTGCCCAATGGCGACGTGCTTGTGGCTGAATCGAACAAGCCGAAAAAGAAGGACGAGCAAGGCGGCATCAAGGCCTGGATCACGAAGCTGGTGATGAAGCGCGCCGGCGCCGGCGTGCCGAGCGCGGACCGCATCACTCTCCTGCGCGATGCCGACGGCGACGGCGTGGCGGAAGTCAGGTCGGTATTCCTGCAGAACCTGCACTCCCCCTTCGGCATGGCGCTCGTGGGCAATGATCTCTATATAGCCAATACCGATGCGCTGGTGCGCTTTCCCTACAAGACCGGTGAGACAAGCATCGCCGTCGCAGGCGTGAAGGTGGCCGACCTGCCCGCAGGCGACATCAATCATCACTGGACCAAGAATGTCATCGCCAGCCGCGACGGCGCGAAGCTGTATGTGACCGTCGGATCCAACAGCAATGTCGCCGAGAACGGCATGGAGAACGAAGTCAACCGCGCCGCCATCCTCGAGGTCGATCCGAAGAGCGGCGCCACCCGGCTGTTCGCTTCCGGCCTGCGCAACCCGAACGGGTTGGCATGGCAGCCGCAAAGCGGCGCGCTGTGGACGACGGTCAATGAACGCGACGAACTCGGCAGTGATCTGGTCCCGGATTACATGACGTCCGTGAAGGATGGCGGCTTCTACGGCTGGCCTTACAGCTATTTCGGCCAGAACGTCGATGCGCGTCCCCAGCCGCCGCGCCCCGACCTCGTCGCCAAAGCGATCGTGCCCGACTACGCGCTCGGCGCGCATACCGCCAATCTCGGCCTGGCGTTCTACGAGGCCGACCTGCTGCCGAAGAAATACCGCAATGGCGCATTCATCGGCCAGCATGGCTCCTGGAACCGCAAGCCGTTGTCGGGTTACAAGGTGATCTTCGTGCCGTTCGCCGATGGCAAGCCGGCCGGCATGCCGGAGGATATATTGACCGGCTTCGTCGACGGCGACGGCAATGCCCTCGGCCGCCCGGCCGGCGTCGCGGTGGACCGCAAGGGCGCGGTGCTGGTAGCGGACGACGTCGGCAATATCGTTTGGCGGGTCGCGCCGGCGCAGAAATAGCTGCGTCCGCGGAACGTGCTTGCATAACTGCAAGCCTGCAGAAAGACCGGAACGGCGGAATCAATTGCCGGAGCAAAGGTCGAATCCGCTGTTCCGGCATGCTTACCCTGCTGACGCAACGCATCGCATCGGTAACGGTCATCCGGCGCAGCCTGGCGACGCCCGCGAAACACGGCGGCTTCGCCCCTCTCCAACAGGACGATCTGCATCGTCCCTTCATCCGCACGCGAGGTCCAGATGGCAAAGACGGTTGGCGACTTTCTGTTACAGCGCTTAGCGGAGTGGAACATCCACCGGGTTTTCGGCTATCCCGGGGACGGCATCAACGGCATCATGGCCGCCTTCAACCGCCAGAACGACATCAGCTTCATCCAGGCGCGGCATGAAGAACTCGCCGCCCTCATGGCCTGCGCGCATGCCAAGTTCACCGGCGAGGTCGGCGTCTGCCTCGCGACATCCGGTCCGGGAGCGATCCATCTATTGAACGGCCTGTACGACGCGAAGATGGACCATCAGCCGGTGGTCGCCATCGTCGGCCAGCAGAAACGCGCATCGCTCGGCGGCGATTACCAGCAGGAGGTCGACCTCGTATCGCTGTTCAAGGATGTGGCGAAGGACTATGTGCACATGGCCACCAGCCCTGAACAGGTACGGCACCTCATCGACCGCGCGGTGCGCATCGCGCGCGACGAGCGCACCGTCACCTGCGTGATCGTCCCCAGCGACGTGCAGGATCTCGATGCGGTGGAAGTGCCGTCGCGCGAACATGGCAGCGTGCACTCCGGCATCGGCACGGTCGGCCGCAGCCTGGTGCCGTCCCCCGACGCATTGCAGCAGGCCGCCGATATCCTGAACAGCGGCAGCAAGGTAGCAATCCTCGCCGGTGCCGGTGCGCTGCATGCCGGCGAGGAACTGGCCGACATTGCCGAACTGCTCGGCGCCGGCATCGCGAAAGCACTGCTGGGCAAGGCCGCCGTACCGGACGACCTGCCCTTCGTCACCGGCACGATCGGCATCATCGGCACCAGGGCCAGTTTCGACATGATGAATGAATGCGATACCTTGCTGATGGTCGGCTCCAGTTTTCCGTATGCCGAATTCCTGCCGAAAGAGGGACAGGCGCGCGGCGTGCAGATCGATATCGCCCCGAGGATGGTGAGCCTGCGTTATCCGATGGAGTGCAACCTGGTGGGCGACGCAAAGGAAACCCTGCGCGCCCTGCTGCCGCTTGTACAGCGCAAGACCGACCGCCGCTGGCGCACGCGGATCGAGGAAAGCGTGCAGGCATGGTGGCGGGTGCTGGAAGCGCGGGCCATGGACCCGGCTGATCCGGTCAATCCGCAACGGGTCTTCTGGGAACTCTCCCCGCGCCTGCCGGACGATTGCATCCTTACCTGCGACTCCGGCTCGGCGGCCGCCTGGTATGCGCTGGACCTCAAGATACGTCCCGGCATGATGGCCTCCCTGTCCGGCGGCCTCGCGACCATGGGTTGCGGCGTGCCGTATGCGCTGGCGGCCAAGCTTGCCCATCCGGACCGCCCGGTGATCGCGCTGGTCGGCGACGGCGCGATGCAGATGAACGGCATCAATGCGCTGATCACGATCGGCGAATCCTGGCAGCAATGGAAGAATCCGCAGCTCATCGTCCTCGTCCTGAATAACCGCGACCTGAATTTCGTCACCTGGGAACAGCGTGGCATGAAGGGCCAGCCGAAGTACGACCAATCTCAGGTGCTGCCGGCGTTTTCCTATGCCGACTATGCGCGCATGCTCGGCTTCGAGGCGCTCCGTGTCGAACAACCGGACCAGATCGTGCCGGCGTGGGAAGCCGCGCTGGGGGCAAACCGGCCATGTGTGATCGATGCAATCGTCGATGCGAATGTGCCGCCCTTTCCGCCGCACATCACCCGCTCGCAGGCGGAGGAATATTTTTCCGCAATCGAGAAGGGTGACCCGGACGCCGGGGCGGTCAAGCGTGGCGCAGCGCGCCAGGGGTCGGACGCGACCAGTAGCGGGGAATGACGCCCGGCGGTCCACACGATTATTTTTATCGGCGGACTGCCGTGGACCTGGCGCAGGAGTCCTTGAAGCACGATGCGCATGCATGTAACCCAAATCCACCGGTGCCCGCTTGTGCTTTTTCCTTGTGATATTTCCTCATATCGGGAGTTCGGCACCGGGTTTGACGTTAACGAAGGCATGCAGGCACGGGGAGGACATACTGAAAACTTCAAGGTGCACGGAGATCAGGATGTTGCGAAGTAACCGGGCACCGGCTGACATTCCGGATGACGGGCGCCATGGCGCCTGCCGCCTTACAGTCAGGAGCGGAGTAGATGCGTAGCCCCCGTATGTTCAAGCGTTTACCGTCAGCGGCCGCGCTGCGGAGCAATCGCTTTCTGAAACCCTTTGACCGCTACCTGCATCACCATTTCCTCTGGCAATTCAATCGGCGCGCGGTCGCCGGCGGTGTCGCTATCGGACTGTTCTTCGGCATCATGATTCCTTTTGCGCAAATCTTTTTTGCGGCAATCGGAGCAATCGTTTTTCGCGTCAATCTGCCGGTTGCCGCATTCAGCACGCTCGTCACCAACCCGATTACGTTCCCGCCGATCTATTACTTTGCCTATAAGCTGGGAGGCTTTCTTACCGGCAGCACCGAATCCGCAATTACTCCTCCTGCGCGGGAAGCGGAGGAACTCGTAGCGCAGCAGACGGAAGTCACGGGCCTGTTCACCAACCTGATCGTCTGGGCGCAGGGTATCGGCCTTCCGCTGATCACCGGCCTGACGGTGCTTGCAGTCGTATCTGCGGTAACCGGCTATTTTCTGATCAGCGGCCTGTGGCGCCTCCATGCAATCCGCCGCTGGCACGGGCGGAACCGGCGTCGCTCCCTGCTTTTTCCTGCGCCGGGCGATGTGCCTGTCATCAAGATGACCCGGCACCGCGCACTCATCATCGGTTTTTTGAGTTTCGTCGTCATCTCGGTGCTCGACGGCATAACCGATCCGCAGGTCAGCCTGCTATTGCTTCACCTCCTTCCCGTACTGTTCGTCACCTGGTTCGCCGGACCGCGATGGGGCGTGCTCTTCGCTGTCGCCCTGACAACCAACCAGGCAATCCTGCGCGTTCTGGTCGATGGCCAATCGCCAACCGACGCCATCGCCCTGATCGATATCGGCAGCGACCTTATCGCCATCATGCTGCTGGTGTGGCTGCAGTCGAAATTGAGGAATGGTTTCGAGCAGGTCGAGCAATTGACAAAACATGACCCGCTGACAGGAATCCTGAACCGCAAGGGTTTCTATGAGGTGCTGCATGCGGAAACCGAACGCGGAAAGCGTTACGGTCATCCACTGTCGGTCATTTATTTCGACTGTGATCACTTCAAGCAAATCAACGATACGCTCGGTCATCAAACCGGGGATTTACTGCTGGTCCGGATTGCCTCCACGCTTCGTACGAGCCTTCGCAGCATCGACGCATCGAGCCGCCTGGGCGGCGACGAGTTCGCCATCGTGCTGCCGGAGACTGCCGCCGAAGCAGCCAGGAATACGGTCAGGCATCTCAAGGCAATGCTGGATGCGGAAATGCGCGCCAACAAATGGCCGGTAAGCTTCAGCATGGGCGTTGCCACGTTCATCGACGCGCCCGATAACGTCGATCAGGCAATTGCCTATGCCGACTCGCTGATGTACGAGGCAAAGACCGGCGGGAGGGACGGCGCGGTGTTCAAAACGTATTAGGGATTCTTGCCGTTCCGGCTTACGGCACCGGTACTTCTTCAAGAAATCCATCCGCCGTGAGCAGCGCCGGATTGCCGTCGGCGGAATGGGTGCCGGGCCCGTTGTCGAAGCCGGCGACCAGCAGGTTCCCTTTCCAGCCCGCGAGGGAGCGGATCTGGTTATGGCGCGGCCCCGCCGCGAACGGCACTCGCCGGATCAACCGGCCTTGCGCATCGAGTACCGCCAGCAGGGGCGTGGCTTCCTCGGAGATGCTGCCGCCGGAGGGATTCTGGACATATCCGGCGCTGCCGCCGACCAGCAGCCGTCCGCCGGAAAGCGGCGCGATATCGAAGATCACCTCGCCGCGATCGGCGTGCACGGCGCGGTACGCCGTGACGCGCCGGGTTGCAGGCTGCACCAGGGCCACATAGCCATCCCATCCGGTGCCGTCGGGCACGATTTCACTGCGCACGCGCCCGGCCACTGCGACCGTATCGCCCACCCACCGGATCGCATGGATTTCGGATTTCTTCGCGGTATCGACGACCGTGGTCGTCATCCGTGCGCCATTCGGTGCGATCTGGGTCAGCAGTACGCCGTTGCCGATCGCCGGATCGAGCGGTTCGTTGAAGTGCTGCGAATGGCCGTCGATGATATCGGTCAGGCCGATGGCCACGGCGACCGCGATCTGGCCTTCGGCATTGACATCCATCGCGACGCGCCATTGGTTGTCCAGTCCGCCGAAGGGATCGAAGGTGCCGGACGTCAGGCCGACGCCGCCGATCGCCACCCCCGGCTCGACGATCCTGCGCCATTGCGTCGTGAAGCCGGCCGTCGTTGAATACCCGAGGCGATAGGCGACGACCGCATTGCGGCCGGTACGCAGGACGAGGGCGGCGTCCTCGCCGATCGCGGCGACGCGCGCCGCGTCCCGGGTGGCGAACGGCACCAGCGATTGGGAATTGCGGATCACCAGCGTGTCACCCACGAATGGATCGGTCGCGGCGAGCGGATCTGCAAAGTCGGTTTGTTTCAGCACCCTGCCCTGATTGTCCAGCCGGACGAGGCGGATGGCGGTGTTGGTGGCGAGGACGACGGTCATGTCCTGCGACGGATGCATGGCGAAATCGATCAGCGACCATCCTTCCGGCGCGGCATAGGCGGCGGACGCCGTGCTGCCTTCCCGCTTGATGACGAGGCGCCGGTCGGGCATGGCGACATTGGCCAGCGGGCGCAGCTTTTCCGTCATGGCGGTCCAGCCGCCGGCCGACGTGCGCAACTTGACGGCGGCGACACCCGGGGTGGCGACACTGACCGGCGGTGGCGGCTCGAACCCGCCGCCGATGCTGACGCTGCCGCCGCAGGCAGTCAGCGTGGCAGTGAGGAAACCGGCCCAGAGC
>NZ_DAIUCO010000260.1:0-7441 GCF_036846085.1 Noviherbaspirillum sp.
CACTGCGATGCCCAGCCCCTCCAGGGCATGGACACGGATCTGGTGGGTGCGTCCTGTTTCCAGTTTGCATCGCACGAGGCTGGCGACCCGGCCGTCAAGCGCGCCGGTGGCGATGCGCTCGTAATGGGTGATGGCCGGCTTGGCGCTGGGGCCGTCCGAGACCGCCATCTTGATGCGATCGCGCGGGTGGCGTCCGATCGGCGCCTCAATTTTGCCGCCGACCTGGGGCTTGCCCCACACGAGAGCCAGGTACTCCCGCTTGACGCTGCGCGCTTGCAGCTGCCGCACCAGGTCGGTCTGTGCCTCCAGGGTTTTTGCCACCACCATCAAGCCGCTGGTGTCCTTGTCCAGCCGGTGGACGATGCCTGCCCGGGGCACGCCGGAAAGCCCAGGCCACTGATGCAGCAAACCGTTGAGCAAGGTGCCGGACCAGTTGCCTGCCGCGGGGTGGACCACCAGGCCTGCAGGCTTGTCGATGATGACGATGGACGTATCCTCATGCACGATCGACAGGGGAATCGGTTCGGGGGTGAAAGCGCGCTCCTGCGGGGCGGCCTGCGGATGGATGATTACCGTCTCGTCCCCGAGCGCGAGCGCCTTGGCACGTGCCGGATGGCCATCGATCGTGACATGGCCGGCGTCCAGCCATTGCTGGATGCGGCTGCGGGAATATTGCGGAACCAGCTGCGACAGGACTTTATCGAGCCGAACGCCGCATGCATCCTCCGACAGCGTCAGGACGATCGGATGATCCTCCGGGGAAGGAAGTTCCTGCAAGTCCTGGACGTCGTCTTCATCGATATCGTCGATATCGGATTCAATGGTTTGCTTGGTCAAAATCGGGATTCGGTTGGGTAGGCAGCCTTCAGGCCGCGAAAAAACGTCGGTAAAGCCTTGGGACGTCAGCGCAAAATACTGGGCAAGCCGCACAGCCGGGCCATAATAAGCATCGGCTATAATCTGGCATCTTGTTGAGAAGCATCCTTGCGAACGTCATGCACATCAAATCGTTAAAAATTTCCGCCATTGCACTCGTACTTTCCTTGTCGGCCTGCGGCCTGACACAGGAAAAAGTCGATGAGACCCGGACATGGTCGGCCTCGAAATTATACTCGGAGGCCCGCGACGAACTAGCGAGCGGGAATTTCGAAAAGGCGGTTTCCCATTTCGAAAAGCTGGAGTCGCGCTATCCCTTCGGCACCTATGCGCAGCAAGCGCAGATGGAAATCGCCTATGCGCATTACCGGCAAGGCGACCAGCCGCAGGCACTGGCTGCGGTCGAACGTTTCATCAAGCTGCATCCGAATCACCCGAATGTCGATTACATGTATTACCTGCGCGGCCTGATCAACTTCAATGACCAGCTCAGCTTCCTGAATTTCCTTGCGCGGCAGGACCCGAGCGAACGCGATTCCAAGGCCACCAGGGAAGCTTTCGAATCGTTCAAGCAATTGGCGCAGCGCTTTCCGGACAGCAAATACACCAAGGATGCGATCGCCCGCATGAACTACCTGGTGAATGCGATGGCCCAGTATGAGGTGCATGTGGCCAATTACTACCTGCGGCGCGGCGCTTACCTTGCGGCCGCCAACCGGGCGCAAGCCGCCGTGACGGAGTACCGGGAGGCGCCAGCGGTCGAGGAAGCATTGTTCATCATGGTCAAGGCCTACGACGCGCTAAACTTGCCGCAATTGCGGGACGACGCCGAAAGGGTGATGCGCAAAAACTATCCGGACAGCGTGTATTTCAGCGGCGGCCCGAAGAAGTCCGAACCCTGGTGGAAATTCTGGTAATCCGAAAAGCTTGCGTGCCGGTTTTCACCAGTTATAACCTGCGGCGGAAAACCCACATATCGTCGGTGGAAGCGGCGGCATCGAACGCGTAGCCGTCGCTGTCGAACCCCTTCAGCTTTTCAACCTGCCTGAGTCCCTTCGCGATTGCGTAGCGCGCCATCAGGCCGCGAGCACGCTTGGCGAAGAACGAAATGATCTTGTATCGGCCGTTCTTCCAGTCTTCGAATACCGGTGTCACGATCCGTGCATGCAACAGCTTCGGCTTGACGGACTTGAAGTATTCATCCGATGCAAGATTGACAAGTATCGTGGACGACTGCCGCGACAGTTCGGCATTCAATGCCGCGGTCACCAGCTCGCCCCAGAATGCGTACAAATCCTTGCCGCGAGGATTCTCAAGCCGGGTTCCCATCTCCAGGCGGTAAGGCTGCATCAGGTCCAGGGGACGCAGGACGCCGTACAGGCCGGATAGAATGCGCAGGTGTGATTGCGCATAGTCGATCTGCCTGGCCGTCAGCGATTTTGCGTTCAGGCCGTCATAGACATCGCCATTGAAAGCAAACATCGCCTGTTTGGCGCTGGCAGTGGTAAAGCGTCGTTTCGACCAGGCTGCGAAGCGCTCGGCGTTGAGCGCGGCGAGCGCATCCGAAATGCCCATCAGACTGGCGATTTCCGCAGGCGCTTTCGTTTTCAGGATATCGATCAATTGTGCGGAATGCTCAATGAAATCCGGGCGGGTGTGGAGGTCGGTGACAGGAGGCGTTTCGAAATCAAGGGTTTTGGCGGGCGACAGGACAATCAGCATTTCACTTTTTCCAGACAACAATTTCCCGTAATGATACCCAAGCGAGTTGTGCTCGACACGAATGTCTGCCTTGACCTGTTTGTCTTTCGCGATCCGCGCTGGGCGGCGCTGGATGCAGCTCTGCGGAATGGCGCGATTGAAGCGGTGACGCGAACTGACTGCCGGATGGAATGGCTGGCAGTGCTGCAGTACGAACACCTGCCGCTGGACGAGGCGTCGCGGACGAAGGCCGCATCGGAGTTCGATGCGGTAATCCGCTGTGCCGAGGGGTCGGCCCCGGCGGCAGGTGTCAAGCTGCCGTTGTGCAGCGACAAGGACGACCAGAAATTCCTGGAAACGGCACTGGCCGAGCAGGCCGGCGTCCTCATCACCAAGGACAAGGCGCTGCTCAAGCTTGCGCGGAAAATGGCGCGTGCCGGCCTGTTCCGCATTTTGCCGCCGCAGGATTGGCGACTTGAAGAGTAACAAGACGCTAGAATGCGATTTCCCAAATCATTTCAGCGACAGGCATGAATACCGGCACCGCACCCCTTCCCCTGCAATCCAGACTGCCGCGTGTCGGCACCACGATATTCACCGTGATGTCGGCGCTCGCCGCGGAAAAGAACGCCGTCAACCTTGGTCAGGGTTTTCCGGATTTCGATTGCGATCCTGCGCTCGTCGACGCGGTGTCGGGCGCGATGAAGAGCGGGTTCAATCAGTATCCGCCGATGACCGGCGTGCCGGCGTTGCGGCAGGCGATCGCCGGCAAGATTGCGAGGCTGTACGGCCGCGACTACGACCCGGCGGCGGAAATCACCGTGACGGCGGGCGCCACGCAGGCGATCCTGACCGCGGTCCTGTGCAGCGTTCATCCCGGCGACGAGGTGATCGTCATCGAGCCGGTGTATGACAGCTATGTGCCGGCGATCGAGCTCGCCGGCGGCGAACCGGTGTTTGTACAAATGCGGGTCGATGCGGGCGGCTACAGCGTCCCCTGGGACAAAGTCGCGGCGGCAGTCACACCGAGGACTCGCCTGATCATGATCAACTCCCCGCATAATCCGACGGGTTCGGTGCTGCGCGAAACTGATCTGCAGGCGCTTGCGGACATCGTTCGGGGAACCGGCATCTTGATCGTGTCCGACGAGGTGTATGAGCATATGGTGTTCGACGGCGCTCGCCATGAATCCATATGCCGGCATCCTGAACTGGCGGCGCGGGCATTCGTCATTTCCAGCTTCGGCAAAACCTATCACGTCACCGGCTGGAAGGTCGGTTATGTCGCCGCGCCTGCCGCGCTCAGCAACGAATTCCGCAAAGTGCACCAATTCAATGTATTCACGGTGAATACGCCGGTCCAGCATGCATTCGCGCAATTCATGTCCAATCCTGCCCCGTATCTCGAACTCGCCGGCTTTTACCAGCGCAAACGCGACCTGTTCCGCGACGGGCTCGCGGACACCCGCTTCAAGCTGCTGCCTTCGGACGGCACCTATTTTCAATGTGTTGACTATTCAGCAATTTCCGCCATGCCGGAAACCGACTTTGCGCGTTGGCTGACAAGTGAGATCGGTGTGGCGGCGATACCGGTTTCAGCGTTCTACAACGAACCAAAGGAATCGGGCATCGTCCGCTTCTGCTTCGCAAAAAAGGACGATACACTTCAAACTGCCCTTGCGAGATTGGCAACACTATAAAGCGGCAGTGTGGATGATTTAATGAAGTTTCGGGCTGCCCCCTCAGTCCTGGCGGATTCCTGCCGTTAAACAGGTATTACAACGATAAATGCCATGCCGGCATACAGGCATGGCACGCTGGATGACGCAATCAATCTACGCGCATCAGGCCGCCGGAGGAACGCACGCGGACGCACGCTAAATCGGGGGTGGCAACATGGTTGATCATTACCGTATCAACATAGCGGACATCGTCATCGGGGAACCGCTCCCATGGGATGTATATGACGAGAGCAAGCGTCTTTTACTGGGCAAAGGACATGTCATTGCAACCGAACGCCAGTTTGATGAACTAACCGAACGCGCCCTTTTCATCGATAGCAGTGCCGCAGCCGGCCTGGCAAACAGGAAGTGCGAAAATCATTCGGCGAAACAGGCGCTCCCTTCCGCGCTGCGCCTTCTCAACTCGGCTAACAAGCGCCTTGAACGGCTGCTCTACAATCTGACCAACGACCAGGATGCGCGAGGAAAAGTGCTCGACATCGCCAGGTCGATTGCGGAAGCGGTCGATATCAATCCGGACATTGCCCTTGGGTGCGTACTCCTAAATCAGCAGGCGCACCGCTACACGATCCGGCATTGCCTGGATACGGCGGTACTGACCGCTATCGTTGCCAGGGGGATGAAAAAGGGTGACGATGAAACCCTGGTGATGATGGCCGCCGCACTCACAATGAATGTCGGCATGCTCCGCCAGCATGACGAACTGCAGGAACGAAGCGAGCCGCTCTCCGACAGGGAGCTGGAAAACATCAGGCAGCATCCGCAGCAAGCCGCCAACATCCTCCTGCAATGCGGGATTGACGATCCGACCTGGCTTTCATACGTGCTGCTGCACCATGAAAACGACGACGGCAGCGGCTACCCGCTCGGGAAAGGCGTCGGCGAGATCAGCACCAATGCGAAGATCATCGCCCTGGCCGACCGCTACTGCGCGGCGGTCTCCAATCGGCGCTACCGGAAACCGCTGTTGCCGCAATCCGCGTTGCGCGATGTCTTTCTCGGCGCCGGAAAGCCGCGCGATCCGACGCTGGCGGCCTACTTCATACGCGAGATCGGCAACTACCCTCCCGGCACATTCGTCCGGCTGCAGAACGGCGAAATCGGCGTGGTTACCCGCAAAGGCAAATCCGCGACAACGCCGGTGGTTCATGCGCTGATCGGTCCGCGCGGGGCGCCGCTGGCGTTCCCGATACAGCGCGATACCGGCAAGGATTTGTATGCGATTCGGGAACCCCTTAGCGGCGAACAGGGCGCGCTCCGGTTCAGCCTGCAGCAGCTTTGGGGTGACGAAGCGGCGTTGTGAACCGGCGTTGCCCGGGGTACTGCCCTACTTCGGTCGAGCCATCATTTCCTGTTGATTTGCCTTTCGGTCGGCATTGACACGCTGCGCCGCCGGACGCTCGCCCAGCATCTTGGTGTAGTCGCGGATCGGCAGGTCAGCCAGCACATCGTCGCCGTATATCGCCTTCGATGCCATGCTCACCAGCGGCAAATGGACCAGCGCAGCGCAATCCGCCATCGTGAATTCCGCACCGCCGACATAGGGCGAGAACTTGGCAAGTCCGGCGAACGCCTTCGCGTTGCGGGTGAGGAGCTTCTGCGTGCGCGTCTTGACCTCATCCGACACCTTGCCGCCGAAGAATGCCTCGGGGTAAAGCTCCCGAGCGACCAGTTCCAGGTGCAACTCCATGTAAGTGACGAGCTCACGGACCTTCGCCGCGGCGAACGGATCGGCGGGAATGAGGGGCTTTTGCGGGTAAGCGCTTTCGATGTACTCCATCATGACCTGGGATTCCAGGATGACGCCCTGGTCGGTCTCGAAGAACGGGACTTTCCCCAGCGGGGACCTTGCCAGCAAGGCGGGTGAGCGGTCGGTCCATACCAGTTCTTCTTCAAATTCGACGCCCTTCTCCAGCAAGGCAAATTTCACTTTGTTGTAGTAGTTGCTTACGGAAAAGCCGCACAGTTTCAGCATGTTATCTCCATTCGTTATTGATTTCGACCGACAGGATGCCGGCAATCTATTGCCCGCGAGTGCGAAAGCTTACCGCAGGATGGAATTCAATGCCGGCCCCGAACCTCCTTTGCGCATTTCGGCAATAATAGGCGGCAGTATGCTTGTTTCGGCAGCCACAGACGGTGCAAGAGTTTCGCCGGCTGTGAGTGCCGCCGCATAATTTTCGTTGTTGCCCATATTCCCGACATCCATTCCCTGCCCCTATGTCCGCCGAACTTCAAGCCTCCCGTCGTGATGCGACGCTGATCCTTACCCTGTCCAATCCCGGTTCGAAAAACGCGTTGCACCCCGATATGTATGCCGCAGCTGTCGAAACTCTATCGACTGCCGAACGCGACGATTCGATCAGGGCCGTGGTGCTGACCGGAGCGGATAATTTCTTCTGTGCCGGAGGCAATCTCAACCGCCTGCTCGATAACCGGGCGAAGGACAAGTCGGTCCAGGCCGAGTCGATCAACAACCTCCATGGGTGGATCGAAGCCATCCGCGACTGTCCGAAGCCAGTGATTGCCGCCGTCGAAGGCGCGGCGGCCGGTGCAGGTTTTTCGCTGGCCCTGGCCTGCGACATGATCGTCGCCGGCACGTCCGCGAAATTCGTCATGGCCTACGTGAAGGTCGGTCTCACACCGGACGGCGGCGGATCATGGTTTTTGTCACGCTCCCTGCCGCGCCAGCTGGCAACGGAAATTCTGATCGAGGGCAAGCCGGTGGGCGCGCCGCGCCTGCACGAATTCGGCCTCGTCAACAAGGTGGTCGCCGACGGCACCGCGCTCGATACGGCGCTCAATTGGGCCGATGAGCTGGCGGCGTTATCGCCCAACGCGGTCGAGCGCATCAAGTCGCTGACCCAGGACGCACAAAACAATTCGCTTGCGCAGCACTTCGAAACGGAGAAGCACCACTTCGTGGAAAGCCTGCATCACCGCGATGCACAGGAAGGCATCAACGCATTTCTGGAAAAGAGAAAGCCGCAATACAAATGACCGACCATAAACGACGACGCATCTACCTGATGCGCCATGGCAGCGTCACCTACTTCGACGCCGCAGGCAAACCCATTCTTCCCGAGCAAGTTCCGCTGAACGAACTCGGCCGCTCGCAAGCC
>NZ_DAIUCO010000261.1:0-7269 GCF_036846085.1 Noviherbaspirillum sp.
TCCCTAACCCTCCCCCTACGAGGGGGAGGGAACCGGCAGTTGTGTGTCCTATCTCACTTCGTCTCCGCGAACAACTCCCGCCCGATCAGCATCCGCCGGATCTCGCTCGTTCCCGCACCGATCTCATACAGCTTCGCATCCCGCCACAATCGTCCAGTCGCGTAATCATTGATATACCCGTTGCCACCCAGCGCCTGGATCGCCTCGCCCGCCATCCATGTCGCCTTTTCCGCCGAATACAGGATCGCCCCGGCCGCATCCTTGCGCAAGGCGCGCGCCGCTTCCGGGGTCTTGGCCCGGTCGCAGGCCTGCCCGACCGCATAGACATATGCCTTGCAGGCCATCATGGTCGAATACATGTCGGCCAGCTTGCCTTGCATCAATTGAAATTCGCCGATCGGCTGGCCGAACTGCTTGCGGTCATGGACATACGGCACCACCACGTCCATGCAGGCCTGCATGATGCCGAGCGGACCGCCCGAGAGCACCGCGCGTTCGTAGTCGAGGCCGGACATCAGCACATTGACGCCCTTGCCGAGGCCGCCGAGCACGTTTTCCGCCGGCACTTCGCAATCCTCGAAAACCAGTTCGCCGGTATGGGAGCCGCGCATGCCGAGCTTGTCGAGCTTCTGCGCGACGCTGAATCCCTTCGCACCCTTTTCCACCAGGAAGGCGGTCATGCCCCGCGGGCCGGCCTCGATATCGTTCTTCGCATAGACGACCAGCACATCGGCGTCAGGCCCGTTGGTGATCCACATTTTTGTGCCGTTGAGTACCCAGCGGTCGCCCTTCCAGTCGGCGCGCAGCCGCATGCTCACCACGTCGGACCCGGCGCCCGGCTCCGACATCGCCAGCGCGCCGATGAAATCGCCGGAAATCAGCTTCGGCAGGTATTTGGCTTTCTGTTCCGGCGTGCCGTTGCGGCGGATCTGGTTGACGCAGAGATTGGAATGGGCGCCGTAGGACAGGCCGACCGACGCCGAGGCACGCGAGATCTCTTCCATCGCGACGATGTGCGCGAGATAGCCCATCGCCGTGCCGCCGTATTCCTCGTCGACCGTCACGCCGAGCAGGCCGAGGTCGCCCATCTTCTTCCACAGATCCATCGGGAACTGGTCGCTGCGGTCTATCTCGGCGGCACGCGGCGCGATTTCCGCCTGCGCGAATTGCTGCACGGTCTCGCGCAGCGCGGCGATATCCTCGCCATGATCAAAGGTCAAGCCGGGCAAATGCATCATGTCGTCCTCGCGGGAAGGGGATTGGAATGGAAAGAAGGTGCCAGTCGCGCAAAATCAAACCGCCAATTGACGTTAACGTAAACGTCAATTGGCGGCGATCAGGCGGCATCCTTGAGGCGCCTCACGACCGGCTTCCTGGCGGCCGGCGACGCCTTCGCCGGCTTGTCCTCCTCCAGCATGCGCCGGCATTGCTCCTCGTGCGCGGCGATCTCCGCCAGCGTAATCTGCAGGTCTTCCTGCTGCCGTTCCAGCATTTCGCGATGCTGGGCAAGCACCGCCAGGAAGCGCTTGAGCTGCGCCGCCGTATCGCGCGGCGATTCATACATGTCGACCAGGCTCTTGATCTCCGACAGGCTGAGCCCGAGCCGCTTGCCGCGCAAGGTGAGCTTGAGCCGCGTGCGTTCGCGTGCGCTGTACACGCGGGTACGTCCTCCCGCCCCTTCCCGCTTCGGACTGAGCAAGCCCTGGTCTTCGTAGAAACGGATCGCGCGCGGCGTGATATCGAATTCGCGCGCCAGTTCGGTAATGGTGTAGGTCGGCATGGTGGCGTCCCGCTGTACGCTGAAAAGCGAATGTGTTTAGAATGGCAGTTAACGTTAACGTCAACATATTGTAGGCGCGCATGCCTGAAATGTGAACCTGCAAACTTTCCCCTCCCACATTCTTCTTTCTCCAACGCGCGCTCATGAATCCGCTTGAATCCCAACTCGATTACGCCTTCGGCGAAACGCTGCCCGAACCCGGTACGGTGCACCAGGTGGCCCCCGGCCTGTACTGGCTCCGGATGGGCCTGCCGTTCGCCCTGAACCATATCAATCTCTGGCTGGTGCGTGATCGTCTTGACAATAGCGACAACGGCAATGGCAGCGGCAGCGGCGGCATGCAGGACGGCTGGACCGTGATCGATTGCGGCATCTCGAATGACGCCACCCGCGCTTCCTGGGAAAACCTGTTTTCGACAGTGCTGGACGGCCTGCCCATCCTGCGCGTCATCGTCACCCATTGCCACCCCGACCACGTCGGCCTGTCGGATTGGCTGTGCTCCCGCTGGAAGGCACCCCTGTGGATGACCGCCGGCGAATACGCGTTTGCCCGCATGATGTCGGCCGCGCTGCCGGGCGTCGACGGTACGGCCATGCTGCCGCATTTCCAGCGCCACGGATTGACCGATCCGGCAATGCTGGAGCAGTTGCAGGGACGAAAAAGCTATTACCCGACGCTGGTGCCGGCGGTGCCCGCGGCGTACCGCCGCATCCAGGACGGGCAGGCCATCGGCATTGGCGGGCATGATTGGCGCGTGATCACCGGTTTCGGCCATGCGCCGGAACATGTGTCGCTGTATTGCGCCGATCTGAACGTCCTGATTTCCGGCGACATGGTGCTGCCGCGCATCTCCACCAATGTGTCGGTATTCGCGATCGAACCGGAAGCCAATCCGGTGCAGCAGTATCTCGATTCGCTGGAAAAATATGCCGGCCTGCCACACGATACGCTGGTGCTGCCGTCGCACGGCAAGCCGTTCCGCGGCCTGCATACCCGCATTGCCCAGTTGAACGACCATCACCGTGAACGCCTGGCGGAGGTGGTCGACGCCTGCGCGTCACCCCAGTCCGCTGCAGACATCGTTCCTGTGATGTTTCGCCGCGAACTGGATGCACACCAACTGACCTTCGCGCTTGGCGAAGCGCTGGCACACTTGCACAAGCTGTGGTTCGATGGCGTCCTCCGGCGAGAAAACGGCAAAGACGGCATAATCCGTTTCCGCAAGTCATAAGCTCTGCCACATCGCAGGCCGCCCCGGTCGATCCGCCGGGGCGTGCCATGCACCAGTGGTACAACCACGGCCTTCTATCCAGCGCCAGATCCGCTTCCGGCACGTGCATGAAAAACACTCCCGCTTCACCCCTCGCCACTCCCGCCGTCGCATCCGTCCCCCTGTCGGTCTACATCAAGCTGGTGTTCGTCGCCTTGTTCTGGGGCGGCACCTTCATCGCCGGCCGCATCATTGCGCAGGCGGTTCCCCATCTCACTGCCGCCAGCGGACGATTCGCCGTCGCCTGCCTGCTCTTGCTGCCGCTGGCCTACAAACTGGAGGGCGGCCTGCCACGGCTGAACCGCTCGCAATTGTTGGCGACGTTTGCCCTCGGCGCCACCGGCATTTTTCTCTACAACCTGTGCTTTTTCGCCGCACTATCGCGCATGCCGGCGGGCCGCACTGCGTTGTTCGTCGCTCTCAACCCGATCGTGACGGCGCTCGCGCTGGCTTTCCTGTTTCGCGAGCGCCTCGCGGCGCGCAAGTGGGTCGGCATCGGCATTGCCTTCGCCGGTGCAGCAGTCATCATTACCCGAGGCGATCTAGCCGGCGCGGTACGGGACATTTCACAGTCGATCGGAATGGGGGAACTTCTGATGTTCTGCGGCATTTCCGGCTGGGCCGCCTATACCATCATCGGCCGCCACGCCCTCAAGGGACTCTCGCCGATCGCCGCAACGACGTATGCATCGTTATGGGGCTTGCTGCTGCTGTGTGCCGGCGCGGCCTTCGAGTTGCCGGAACTGGACCCGGCGCGCTTTACCTGGCAGGTCATCGCGTCGATCGTGTATCTCGGCGCATTCGGGACGGCGATCGGCTTCATCTGGTACTACGAGGGCGTCAAGGCGATCGGGCCGGCACGCACTGCCGTGTTCAACAACCTCGTGCCGGTGTTCGGCATCCTGCTCAGCGCCCTGCTGCTGCGTGAACCCATCCTCATCTCAATGCTCGTGGGCGGTGCCCTGGTCATCGCCGGCGTGACCCTGACGAACCGGTGACCGACATTCATTCGTGCAATTGAATCGCGTGCGAGGCATGAACTATTGGGGATGCGGGCTGTTCTAAATTGCTGATTACGCTTCGGCGCTCCGGTTATCGCCCGTTTTTGCCCGGATATATCAGCTTTTATGCCAGCGCTCCAATGCAGCGCTTTCCTCGTCAAGCGTTTGCCATTGCAAGAGCGGCAAAAAGTACCCATTCATATCAAACATATTGTCGAATGCAGAGGGGAAATGGGATTGTGTCTGCGATAATGTGTTAATTATGCTTAACACTTTCGGTCACAACTAGTTGCTACGTTGCAAAGACTGACTGTCACGACGAGACATGGAATAGTGCGTAGTAATGAATCCATCAATTGAACGAGAAGGTTTTAGCGAACGCCTGCAGCAAGCACTGCGAAACGCCGAGTATTCTCCCGATAGTCCGACACAGCTGGCACGGGAATTCAATATCCGTTTTGAAGGCCGTCCAATTACCGTCCATGCGGCACGCAAATGGCTGGTGGGAGAGGCCATTCCCACCCAGGAAAAACTGCGTACCCTCGCGCAATGGCTTGGCGTACCGGCCGAGTGGCTGCGTTTCGGCGGCAATGAAATGCAGCCGACTGCCGATGCGACCGGCGCGCCCTCCCGTTTCGAAAGTGCCGACGTGAAGCTGATCGCCGATCTCCAGCGCCTCGACGAGCATCACCAATCCATCGCCCGCGAGATACTGCGCATGCTGGTGCGGATCAACCGCAAGAAATAGCGCGCCGCCCAGTTCGCCTTAACTTACCTCTCCCATCGCCAGCCGCTGCAGATACCGCAGTCCGTCAATCGCACGGCTTCCGTACCAGGACATCATTTCACCATCGACCAGCTGTACCGGTTTGCCGATCTGCCGCTCCAGCGCATCCGCATGGGCTTCGGTAAACCGGTACGGTTCGGTGGACAACAGCACCGCATCGACCGAGCGCACCAGTTCGTCGGACCACTCGAATGCCGGATAGCGGCGGCCATCGGGCACCCCGCTTTCACACTGCCAGCCGATTTCCTTCAGCATCGCCGCGATATAGGTATCGGGCGAGACGGTCATCCACGGGTCTTTCCAGATGCAGTACAGCACTTTTTGCGGCGGACGCGGCGGCAGCGCCGCCAGCGCGGCATGCTCCCTTTCGAACGAAGCGCACAATGCATCGGCGCGCGGTTGTGCGCCGAAGATGCCGCCCATCAGTCGGTATAGCGCCAGGTTGTCGCGTGGCGCAAGCGGATGGGTCACGATCAGGTGAGGGATGAATGCCGCCAGCTTGTCCACGGTCGGCTTTTCGTTCTCATCGATATTCACCACCAGATGCGTCGGGGCCAGGCGGCGGATCTTCTCGATATTGACATCCTTGGTGCCGCCGATTTTCGGGATCGCCTGCACCACATCCGCCGGATGCACGCAGAACCCGGTGCGCCCGACGAGCTGGGGCGCCAATCCGAGTGCGCACAACAGTTCGGTCAGCGAAGGAACGAGGGAGACAATGCGCACAGCCTCCAAATCCGGTACCGGCAGGTGGGATTGTCCGATGGCGTCGATCAGGTCCATGCCGCCCCCGTCAATGTCCGGCCTGCCGCGTCTTGTGCGGTGCCTTTGAAAATGCAAGGTCGTATGCCCAGTTCGGCAGCAGGCGGAGCAGCTTGGCCACCACGCCCATCTGCCACGGTATGACCGAATAACTGGCGCCCCGGGCGATGTCCGCCGCCGCCTTCGCGGCGAAGCGCGGCGCCGGCATCAGGAACGGCATCGGATAGGTGTTCACCTGCGTCATCGGAGTATCGATATAGCCCGGTGCGATCGTCACCACGCGGACGCCGCTGGATCGCAGCTCCACCCGCAGTGATTCGCAGTAGCTGATGACTGCTGCCTTGGAAGCACTGTAAGCGCCCGCTCCGGGCAGTCCGCGTATGCCCGCCACGCTGCCGATGCCGACCAACCGGCAGCCCTTGTCGCCCGCCCGGGCCTGCGCTTTCATCGCGGCGACGAAGGGTGCGAAAGTAGCGACGGTAGCCGATACGTTGGTGGCGACGATGCGTTCGAATACCGGCAGGTCTTCCTTGAATTCGGTCAGCGTTCCCTGCGAAATACCGGCATTGGCGATGACCACGTCGATGCCGTTGCCGGCTGCGATGAAATCGGCAGCCGCCGCTGCCAGAGCCGCATGATCGGTCACGTCGAGCGGATAGATCCGGTGGCGCTGCGGATGCGGCAAACCGGCGACAAGCTGCTGCAGCACTTCGCGGCGGCGCGCCACCAGCCCGACCATGGCGCCCTGCTCAGCGTAGTGCCGTGCCAGTGCAGCACCGATCCCGCTCGATGCACCGGTGATGAATACGCGTTTGCTCATAAGGGAAGTGTTCATTCAATGCATGTCCGTTAATTGCATGCCCAATAAAAAAGTCCGCCCTCTCACGAGTGACGGACTCTGCCGAAGCGGAATGTGCCGCTTACTTTTTCGGCGCTTCAGCCGCCGCAGGCGTCATGCCGCCGGCGCCTTTTTCCTTGGCAGCCTTGGCCACCAGCCAATCCATCACCTGCAAGGTACCTGCCTGCAGCGCTTCCTCCGGCTGATTGCGCATGCTGTTGCCGACAATGGACGGCGAAGTCAGGTAACGGCCATCGATGGCGATCAGCGGCACACCGTCGACCTGGTAGGCAACCTGCAATTGTTTCGCCCGGCCAACCTTGCTTTGCACGCCAAAGGAGTTGAATACATCCAGGAACTTCTGCTTGTCCAGTCCCTGCGCCACTGCCCATGTAGTGATCGAGGCTTCGCTGTTGAGCGGACGCTTCTGCTCGTGCACGCTCTGGAACACCTTCGGATGCAGGTCATCCAGGCGGCCGAGCGTTTCCAGCGTGTAGTACAGCTTCTGTTCCGGCACGAAGGAATCGCGGAACGCAATCGGCACCCGCTTGAAGACGATCTTGTCGCCCTGCTTCTTCACCCAGTCAACCAGCGCCGGCTCCAGCGCATTGCAGTGCGGACAGGAATACCAGAAGAATTCGGTGACTTCGACCTTCTTGCCGGAGTCGGTCTGCTGTGGCTTGTCGAGCGTACGGTAATCAACGCCATTCTGTGGATTGGCAGGCGAGGCGCCGGCACCAAGCGCGACGAGGCCCAGGCTCAATGCGGCCAATGCATGCTTGAAAAAACGCATATGTTTCCTTTTCACTATGTCTTGATTCATTTCGAGA
>NZ_DAIUCO010000262.1:0-7194 GCF_036846085.1 Noviherbaspirillum sp.
TCAACTGATTTCAGGAAGGGTCAATGTCCCATGCAATGTCCCATGCAATGTCCCACGCAAGCGTCCCGCGAAGCGCAGTTTACACGTCTAGATTCTTCACGTACTGTGCATTACGCTCGATGAATTCGCGGCGTGGCTCTACCTTTTCGCCCATGAGTGTATCGAATACGTGCGTTGCTTCGGCCGCGTTGTCGATGGTCACCTGCAGGATCGTCCGCGTTTCGGGATTCATCGTCGTAGCCCAAAGTTGCTCGGGATTCATTTCACCATCCCCCTCAGCCGGGCAAACAGCTTGTCAATATATCCATCCCGGTCGTCCGTCATGAATAACACATGCCTACTCTCAAGCTCTTCTTGGGATTCTCCCCATTTCAGTTGCGGGTATCGCGTCCAGGAAAGGATGAAACTGTTGAGGATCACGGTTGGGTCATTCAACCGTTGCTCGACATCCTTTATCCGCTTGTGGAGAAGAACCTTCTCGCTAGCGGGGCCTTCGTGCAAAAGACCGTGCGGCTCGATGAAGGTGACGCACTGTTTCCCACCAATCAGCATCCAAAGAATGAAATCAGGGTGGAAGTTGCCCGCCTCAAAGAATCCCACGCCTTTACCCCGGCTCATGTTTCTGAGCAGGAAGAGTTCCATTCCTTCCTTTTCCAGAGCGGCTTTGTGGCCGTCGCACCAGCTCTTCAGATCGGTGACAAACTGATATTCGCTCTCGCCCAAGGCGACAGGCAGGATGGTGATTTTCCCACCGCGCCGGACGTGAAAGAGCGGCTGAAACAGGTGCTTGCCGAAATTGCAGGCGTTCAGATCACCAATCTTCAGCAGATGATCCTTCTTCTGTTCCAGATCTTTCTTGATCTGCTGAATCCCCTGGATGACCTGTTCCTCATCGCCATCCACGATGAGCTGATAGTCACACCAGAAGCCATCATTTCTGTCCTTATCCCTTGGCGGAAAATTGTCATCCGTTTCATCCAATTCCCGCAGCTCCAGACGCGGTTCGATGTATTCCCGTTTGCGATAGTTGTAGTAGTGATCGCAGTACCGCTTCAGAAGCTCTGACGCCACCTGCTGCAGCAAGAGCACGCCATCAAAGGTTGCCGGGTTCAGGCGGGTTTCGGGCAGGTAGAGGGTGTACCAGTTCGGGTCCCCCAGCAGACGCCTGATGCCATCCTTGGTGATATTGAAGTTGTACCAGCTCCGTTCGCGCTTGAACCGCTCCAGCTCGAAAAAGAGCGTGTCATAGTCCAGCAGAGCCAAATGCTGTTCACGTAACGATACCTTGTCCTTCTGGGTCGAAAGGGTGCTACCGCGTGACTGCATGGCCTGAATGCGCGGGTACCAGTCGGCGACTACCGTGTTGTTCGTCATGTAGTCCGGGATATCCCCGACAGTGGGAACCGCTGCATCTTTCTTGAAGTCGTATTCCTTGCCGTCAGATGCCTTCCGCTTGGGGCGGAGGATTTTGAGCTTCTTGCCGAAGTCATAGGTGACATTCAGCGGGATGGTAATGATCTTGCGGCGCTCGTTGCCGGGTAGGCCTTCCTCTTTGAGGAACTCGCGGAACTTCTCCATGAAGTCGGCTTCGATGCCGAACACGTTGAGGGTTTCCAACTCCTCGATGAAGGTCGGCCGAACTGGCGCATGAGTATGGCCGCTGCGCTTGAGGCTCCACTCGTAACCCTTCAAGCGGACGCCACGCCCAAAGAGCTGAATAATCTGCGAGCCTTCCGAGCGTCCGACATGCATCAGGCCCATGGTGCTGACGCGCCAGCAGTCCCAGCCTTCGACAAATTTCTTTGAGCCGATAAGCAGATTGACCGGTGACGTGGAATCCTTGACGGAGGCGAACATCGCCTCGGTAAAGTCACTCTCTTCCACGGTCAGTCGTGTGCCGTTCTGCGCCGCCACCTCGGCCACGTGATCGCACAGGCTCTTGGCATCACCGACGTTGATCAGACCGAAGGGTGTCTCGCTCGTGCCCACACGCAAGGCCACTTCGCCGGATTCACCTTTGATGCGATCCAGTGACAAATGCCCGCCTTCGGCATGGTTGAACAGCCTGGCGAGAATATCCTGGTAGAGGGCTACAACGGTTTCGCCGCCATTCATGGCCCGGGCCAGATAGGTAAATGCCCCGGCAAAGATGTCGTTCTTATCCTGATCCAGAAGTCCCAGCCCTTGGCCACCACCGGTCAGCAAGGCATTAATTGTTTCTTGGCTGTTGACTTGGTTTTCAAGGAAATCTGCAATAAAACAGATGATCTGGGCAACGTCGGCAGCAACAATTTTCTCGTCATTCGTGCCGCCTTTTGCCTTCGAAACTGTGCTGCCGACGAAAACCCATAGCGGCTTTTCCAGATTGAACAGCTCGAAATCTTCCTCTCTTTCCTCGTATATACGGAGTTGCTGATAAAATTTGAGCAAACAAGCCGTCAGGTAAGCAAACTGCACCTGGACAAACGTGCTGGGCATATTCAGGATCTGATAATCCTTGCCGAAACCGTCCTCATAGAACCAGCGGTAGGAGTAATCAAAAACGACCGTCTTGGCGTAGCTGTTCTCAAAATCGGCATTGCCTGATGCCTGAACGGCCTGCTCGAAGGTGGCTGAATACTCGAAGGTGAACCCCTTGGCGCAGAGATCGGACCGCCGGGTAAACCAGACGCCTTCCTCTTTGCCGCTCATGCCACGATGACCCTCGTCAACCAGAAGCAGGTTCTGATCTCCGAGGCTTCGCGTGGCGATGGTGTTCGGTCCCTCCTGATCAGCCAGCTTGGTAATCTCCAGCACATCCACACGCTCAAGGCCCTGGGCCATGCTGAACTGGCCGCCACGTGATTGCAGGTAGCTGCCTGCAGAAATATCGCTCGCCCGAAACTCGGTGATGTGTTGCTCCGAGAGACGCTCGTTGGGCGTCAGCAGGATAACCCGGGCGAGTTCTTTATCCTTCCCATGCTTTGCGGCGTAGTGCCGGTATTGCAGCAGGTTGACGTGCATCAGCAGCGTCTTGCCGCTGCCGGTGGCGTTCTGCATACAGAGCTTGTTCAGGTCATCCTCGTTGTAAGGCGGCACATCGGCGTAATCGTGCCAGTGGAGGTTGAATCGCTCTACGAATGCATTGAGATCGGCGAGCATCCCTTCACGATTGCCAAAAAAGCGGTCGAGGTAGATTTCAACAAAGATAAGGGTAAGCCATTGGTAGTATTTCCACCCAATGGGGCGGTGGCGCTTTTCGTTGATCGCCTGGGTATGGCGAACAATGTTCTGCTCATAGGTCAAGAGCATGTCCCGACTGATGCGAAAGCCCGGGAAATCAGCCGTTGGATCGGCAAAGCTGAAGAGCGGGCTATCGCCGAGATGGTGGTAGAAGAAATGCAGATTATCCTTGTCCAACCCTTCCAGTCGCGGATCGCGGATGGGTTCAGCCAGCTTGTGAAAGGGGCGAACCACTTTGCCATTTACTTTGTATTCGGCGAGCGGATCGATACCGAACAGGCTTATGAGCCATTGATTCAGAATCAACTTATCTTTAAATCTATGACTTTTACCCGGTTTTGCTTTTTTTCCCATACCACCTACCTCGAATTTAAAGCCGCATTGAGGGCACTCAACAAGCTTTGGCGATTTTGACATGAATTACGCACCCTCTGTAGCCCACATGCGCTTCATGAACTCTTCTTCGATGAGGCAGACCTTCCAGTTTTCGTTATCCAGCTTCAGATTGGGCAGATTGTTGCTGCCGTTCACATAGATGGTGTCAAACTCGAAATCGCGGGTGATGATGCGGTTCTTCTGGAACCATTCATCCAGCATCAGGTTGTCCTGCTCAATGTCGCCCGTGAGCTTGCGCCAAACAACCAAAACCTTGTCCCGCTGGCCATTGTTGGGATTGGCCGCGTCCTTGGGCACCCAGCCCTCGACCTTGCGGAACCACCACGGGCCGCCTTCGTCCTGCCGGATGCGGCCATCCACCACCAACTTGGTATGTTGGTCTTGAGGAAGCTCCGGGTCGGTGATGCGCTTGAAAGTCGCCTGAAAGGTTTGCGGCACGGATGTGTGAATCACGCGCAGCCCAATCAGATAGTTGAAGGTCTCGATCAGATCGACAGCACGGGTGGCGTACTCGTCCGTCCCCGGCTTCTTGACATCCAAGGTGTAGAAAGTTGGGTCGGCGAATGCATCGATGTTGAGCAGCGACTGACTACCGCGGGTCTCCACATCCAGAAGGTAGCGGAGCAGGTAGTCTTCCTTGAGTGCCGGATTGGCCGCTACCGCCTTTTTACGCACCGGATATTCGTCCAGACGCAAATTGTTGAGTGTGTCCTCGTAGGATTCCAGGCGGATATATTTGAAGCAGTGGGAAACGCCGGTATGACGCGCTGTGGGTTTGCCGTCTTTCCAGCTTTCGGAATAGACCACCTTGGCGATGCGGGGTTTGAGCACCGTGTCGAAGTAGTCGCCCATCTCGACGAGGATATATTTCCGCTTGCCACCATCTTCACGGTTGAGGTTGATTACGGCATGACTGGTCGTGCCAGAACCGGCGAAGTAGTCTAAAATATCACCAGATGTTTGATTTTTCAGGGCAGCATCAATACAGTCTCGGACGGTATATATCGATTTAGGATATGTAAAAGGGTTCCCTGGAAGCATGCTATTGAGTATTACACTGCCCCAACTGTTGGCACTATATCTCTTATCTTCCCATAACGATTTGTAACGAAACCTGCTCTTTTTTCGGACGATATCCCATGTGCCTTTCTTTTTGTTGAATTCGGCAGACAGCTCACCCAAAATTGACTCAACGGTATTTCGAGCAAAAACCCACTTGCTTTCTACTCCCTGCGGATCAATAGGATATACTTCAATTACACCATCTTCTGCTTCTTGATTGATGCCTGTGGGGTGGAAGTCCACATCACACACATCTCCAAAACCAACAATCTTCCCCTCCTTAACATATATTGGGTAAAAGCAATTAGCCGCTGACTCTCGCAAATGATTGTTGCCAGAAGAAACGTTTCTTAAAGGCCTTATATCCGGATTTGCCTCACGATTATCATCATTTCTCTCCTCTAAACCAATACAGTTCTGACCTTTTGGAAAAATGAAATGAGCAAACTCATGAGTAAATGAAAAATTGTTCCCTTGTTGACCGGTTGGATTATGAACTATTGAAATACATGCATCTTCGCAGTCAGGGTATAGGTTATCGAACAACATTCCTAAACGAAAATTCTCCACTTCATCAATGGCAGTAACATGAACAAATGGTTTTGAATAAAGAGGTAATACGGCATTGGCCCTATCTTTAATCAAAGTTAACCAAGATGAATGTTTATAGGTGTTTTTGTAAAGAATTTCGCTTGATTGTGCATTATATGGCGGATCAATATACACGCATTTCACCTGCTCGCGATACCGCTCCTGCAACAGGTTCAACGCCTGGAAGTTCTCCGAATGAATCAGCAAGCCATCGCACTGCTCATCGAAGTTCTCAATCGACGCCACCAGCCGGGCCTTGAAGCTGTCATCGAAGAAGCGGGTATCCAGCACCAGCTTGTTGTTGGCCTTGAGGAACTCGACCGTCAAAGGCCGCGAGAACGGAACGATCCCCTTATCAAATAAATCCCCACTTTGTGCCTTCCTGTCTTCGTGTGAGGCCCCTATTTCATCAATCGCGAACAGCTTTACCCATTCATCGATCTGTGCCTCATTTTCAGCAATCTCTGGATATAACTCCTCGGGAATCCGGTCGAGGGTGATGCAGTAGTTGGTTTCAATAATGAACTTTTTCTTGAGCCAGAGCTTTTTCTGAAAATCCTCAAGCTGGGCCAGAAAGTCGATCAGCTTGCCCGCGATCTTGCGCAGCGCCTTGATCTTGGCCAGATAGCTTTCGACCGTAGGGGCTTCGGCGTTTTCAATGTCATCGAGGCGCATGACCTCGTTCTTGATGTAGAAGTCCAGCTCCCGGCGCAGGAAGCCGCCCAGATCCTTATGGATGAAATAGTCCATGGTGTTGCGGGCCGTGTACTGGTTCACGTACTTGGCCAGAACGGGGCGCTTCTTGTCGCTGTCGGTCGGAGCGGGGACCTTGAACAGACGCAGATATTCCGGGATCTGTTTTTCGTGTTCGCCACCGGCGGCAGCCATGGCCTGGAGACGCTCCAGTATGGTCTCCACCGCCTCGGTGTTGCGCTTGTCCCGCCAGGTGTTTTCCTGACCGGTTTTTTCCGGGTCGGGCCGGTATTCGAAATTGACAACCAGCTCGCCGGTTTCGGTCAGGGCGACGGGATTTTCGGCATGCAGAATGAAGAAACGCTTGTTGGCCTCGGAGGCCTTGACGTTGCCGTGCTCGCCCTCGGTGGCATCAACAATACGAAAACGGACCTTGAGCGGTTTTTCATCATTGCCCAAAGGCAAACTACCCTTGGTCGCCTGCACCTCTTTCGCCTGCCGCAAATCAAAGGTGAAGTTGGAAAAATACTCGGCGCTCTTGATGTAATACTGGTCGGCGTTGGCCCAGTGCAGTTTCACTTCTTCGCCATTGTACGGCACGGCAAAAGGCGCGGCCTTGCCGGATGTTTCCCGGGTGTAATAGCGGCGGGAGATAAAGTCGCCGTCGTCGTAGTAGCGCTCAAAGAAGCGATACAGGTGGTCATACACATCGGCCTCCGCACTGGCGGTATCCTTGGCTGCTTCGTATGCGGCCCGAGCTTCTTTAACTTTCGGAGAATGCTCAGGGTCGGCAACGCCGTATTCTTTGGCTGCGGCAATTTCCTCGTCGATCCTCGCCTTCAGTCCCGCCTTGCGGGCCTCGTCGGCATCACCGAAGGCATCCGCCACGATTTTTAGCAGGTCGGTGCCGACGAAGTCCTGAACTTCTTGCGCCTTGGCGTGCATGATGCGGTAAAAGCCGAAATCGAGGTCCGGCTGGTCGAGCTGGAACAGCTCGGAAAGCTTCTTCAAAAGGCGGCTGCGAAGTTGTTCGGCAGATGGCATGGTTGTCTCTGATTGGTTCTACACACTTAGTCTCTTGTACACCGAATGAAATCTAATCGATGAGTGCAGCCTTCCCGCGAAGCGTCCCATGCAATTTCCCATGCAATTTCGCATGCAATGTCCCATGCAATGTCCCGCGCAAGCGTCCCATGCAATGTCCCATGCAATGTCCCATGCAATGTCCCA
>NZ_DAIUCO010000263.1:0-7103 GCF_036846085.1 Noviherbaspirillum sp.
GTTCTTCGGTCTGGCTTTTTTTCGGTTTCGGCTTTTTATCGGAATTGACAGCAACAATCAGCGCCGCGGCCGTCCCCAGGATGAAGACAAAACCAAGCGCGGTGACGAGTTTGTTGCCTGCCCGGCGCCGGTTCACCGACGGCAATCCGTCGTTGTCGTCGCCGGCCGCAGCGTGTGCGTGCCGTTGGTCGCGTGCGCGGCCATCGTCGCTCGTTTGCCGCGATTGCATGGCTTGTGCTAGCGTTGCCGGGTCGTCCCCCATGTGCGGCAAGCTGTCGTCACCCGGCCCGGTGTCCGAATGTGCTGCCACGCGTTTGCTGCGGTTGAATCGATCAAACAGGCCCATCACCGGCCTCCTTTGATGACCCGGTCGACATCGGGTGAAATCGTGCCGGTGCGGTTATCGCGCCCGCCATCGGGATCGAAGGACTTGTTGATCACCGATGCCACGGCATCGCCTTTTCGTAGCATCAGGCTGCGTACCAGGCGCTGCACCATGATCGTGTTGCCATCGATAACGCTGGTATTGATGAGGGCTTCATTGCCCGTGTCATCCACCGAATACACCGCCGGCATGTCGTGGTTGTTGGCGAAGGTCAGATAAATGAAGCGGCCATCATCGCGTGCCGCGGTCGGACTGACCGCTTCGGCGCCGGCGACCCAGTAATCGAGGTTGTGCGCTGCGCTATCCGGATCGGCAGGCCGGGATCGGGCCTCGCCCAGACGCGTTTTCACCGCGTCGCGCCCGGCGTTCGCCGCCGCGCGCGCCAAGCTCTCGTCCGGATAGCGAAACGCCAGAGAAAACACCAGGTTGGGGTCGGCCCAGGCGGTCGAATCGCGGATTGGCCGGGGTTGCACCACGAGCGCGAATTGATACGTGCGTTTATCCGTGATCACGGTGACATTGGTATCGGCTTTGGTTGCTTGCGGTTTGATGAACAGGTGCTTGCCTCGCGGAACAATCTTCCATGCCTGGTCATCTCCAACGGCGACATCGCGGATGGTTTCGTCGTCGCCAAACTGCACATGCGTGGACACCCCGTAGAACGTCGCCAGCTTGACGACATTCATCGGGTTGTAATCGACGATGCGTACCCGTGGATCGTATTTGCCCTTGGCTGGCGTGATTTCTGCCAGTGCCACCAACGGCAACAGGGCGCCGAGGATCAGAAAATGTTTCATCGTGTCTTTCTCATTGCCGGATCGCCGGCACCGCCGGCGCAGCATGGGGGCTGGCCAAGGGCGCCGGCGCTGCCGGAAACAACGTCACCGGCGCCGCCGGTGGCAGTGCCGCTGGCGCTTGCGCCGCCTGTAGGGCTGGCTCCAGCCCCGGCGCGTCCGGATCATTGCGGTACTCGGCGACCAGAAAGCCGAGTGGATTAACAGCGCGGTCTTTCTCCGCCATCGGCGCTTTCGTGTACTTGAAGGTGATGGTGGCCGACCAGTGCGTCACCTGCGGCTTGTCGGCACCGCGCTCGATGTCTTTTGTGTAGCGCACGAGCGCCACATTGTTTTTGATGAAGGTAGTGCCCTTGATACGAACCCGCACTTTTGCATGGGGGCCATAAATGTTCAGGGGTGACTGCGCATTCTTTGGATTGAAGAACTGATAGTACTTTTGCTGCTCGACGGAACCAGAGAGAATGCCGACGTTGTTGTAGTACTCCTCCGCCAATTCTTTCGAGTAGCCCTCGCGGTAACGCACATACAGCTGCGTGAAGTACTTGTTGACGGCCTCGTTGTAGTTCGTTCTGCCATCGGTCAATGCTTCGACCACGTCGACGATGCCGGTGGCATTGTCAACCCGGATCACATACGGTTCCGACGTTTTAAGCGGCGCCAGCGCAGCGACGGCGCCCACCGACATCATCGTGGTGACGCCGGCCAGGCCGGCGATCCACCAGGCAATGGCTTTCGACCTTTCGATTTCGCGCACGCGGTCGGTCTCCCACGTCCGGGCTTCGTCCAGATAGGCTTTCAGATCCTGCTTTTCGCGGTTCTTCATTGCGGCTTTTTCCTCTTTATGCTGCCCGGCGCGACGTCACCGGGCGCTCTATAGCGGAGAAACACCGGATGCTCGATGTGGGCCGGCGTAGTGTTTCTGACCACATCAGCCACGGTCCCTCCTTGTGCATCAATGGCGTGCAGCGCATCGGCAAGCGTGGTTGCCCGTAGCCGGATGCGAACAGGCAGCGGCACTGGCGTGCCGATGGCTGGCAGCACCGTCAATTGGGGTGTCACACCCTTCAAGGCAGGGAGCGCGCCACCGATGTCGCCTTCATAGGCAAAATGGAACACGTCGGTTGGTGCCGGCACGGCGACCTTGTTGATCGGCCGGTAATCACCTTGCGGCAATACCGGCTTTGGAGGAGAGCCGGCACATCCGGCCAAAAAGAAAAGAAGGATTAAGTACAAGAATGGGTTCATAAAATTGCTTCATTCGCAAGGCTGGCGAGGGTAAAGTGGCTCTGCAGGGCCATAACACGGTGATGGACGTGTGGCAGGCAAAGAAAGGAGCGGTTTTTCGGGTAGGGGAGAACTGTCCGTTTACGGGAATCAGTGTCGAGAAACGCGGTTGGTCGATCCGGTGATTTTCCGATAGACCGCCATCGGCGCCCCCACGGCGAGACGACCCAGACTGGGGTGGTTGGACGCCCATCTTGCATTCAACACTCTTGCTCGTCGTGCACCCCGCATGTCGCTCAGCGTTTGGCCGATTACTAGGTTCTTGCTCGAGCCAGCAGCACCTTTCGCTTTTTGATAGGCATAGGCCACTGCACCCAATGTGCCGATCGCGACTCCCCCACTTAGAGAGGAGGCAATGGAGGGAATTTGCATCATTACCAATATACCAATGATGCTTAGAACCAGACATGGCAATGCTTGATTGATAAAAGGACGTGCTAGAACGCCCGCCGCGGTTGCATCTGCTAAATAAGTTGCGAGGATAGATAAAATGAGTTTGATCGCAGCTGCTGTTAGCATCACCGTGAAAACGTAGTTCAAAGCCTGTCCTAACCAAGCATCGAAGAATCGTTTAGTGGGTTCAAAGATCGTCAGCAGAATGAAGATAGGGCCGACGCCTAGAATGATGGCAAGTGCCATTTTTGACAACGCGAGCAGAAAAGCGCCATAGCCAGTTACCAAAAGACCGCTCGCCCAAATAAGGATTGCAATCGCTATCTGCCCTAAGTCAGGAACGCCTATCAGTCCTGATGAGGCATGCGCGTTTTGCCAGAACGCATTCCCTAGGTCATAGATTTGCGATAGCAACCGATCGAGGAATTGCATGTTGTTTTCACTGCTTGCCGAACCTGAAGCAATGTATTCAGCCATTACTTCAGGCGAATTCCACAACAAATTCGCTAAAAAGTTGCCGTATCTAGTAACGCTCAGAGCTATGCCTGTAATGATCGATAATCGAAGAATTCTCGCCAAGCCGTCTGTAACAGGTTCTGAGATAACGCCACGCATCATGGCCCAACCCCACAGAACAAAATAAATTGAGAGTAAGGTGATTGAAACGGGAGTTATTGCTTCGACGATGTTGCCTGCGACGGTTTCCCAATAATTCTCCAAAGGTATGTTTAAGTCTGCAAAAGTGCGTTCGTAGAAGTGAAAATTACTTGGCATGCTTTACCAACCCTTCGGTAGCGAACCATTTGTGACTTCTTTCGACATTGAGTTCTTTACCCGATCGCAATTATTGCTAACCACTTTACCCATGCAATATGTCTGCAAAAACTCAGCCTGAGTTATCTGCTTGCCTTTCACAACAATGTTGCGTGGATCGTCAACTGTTGGAACATCAACCCCACAGGCTGTAAGAAGAGCGAATGACACTGTTGTCATAAAGAGATTTGTCATTGCAGTAGGCCTCAGTAAATTGCAACTTGATCGGCGGGACCCTTACCAGCCGGCGGGTATTTCTCCACTGGTAGCGTTCATTCGCATTTCCGCCGCTTGCTGATATGCGATGTCACGTTGGGCTTGCGCCAGTTGATGCAGCATCTGCAGCTTGTTGGCCTCGTTTTGCATCATGACCTGTTCCGCCTGAATGCGGCTCGACAGATCCGCGATGTCTTTGGCGTCTGGCGCATTGTTGACGCGGTCCAGCAAGACCTGGATATCATCGAATCGCTGACTGGCAGTGCGGTACGCTTCTTCCGCTGTGGCGCGATTGATGGCCACCTGCCGGCCGCTGTTTTCAAACGCCCGCACCGCGTCGCCCGCGGCATCCAGCCCGCTTAGCGAGATATCGAAGCGCCGGGAGGCGTTATAGATGGCTTCCCATTGGCCGACACCTTGCCGGAGGATGATTCCATACTCTGCCGGCAGATAGTGGCGACCAATCGGATTGTTGACCAGGTTACCCATGCCCCGAACGCCGTTGAGGTTGTCATACTGCTGCTGCAGCTGTTGGATCTGGCGCACCATCTGCTGATACTGCTGCCCCCACGCCACGACTTGTTGAATGGCTTGTGCCAGATTGGCCATGTCAATCACCGGGATGCCCGCATGCGCCGCATTGCCGGCGCCGACACCGACGCACAGCGCCAGCACTGCAAAACTTCGCTTGAGCATCTTCATGATGGCAACCCTTTGCGGATACGGTGAAACTCCGGTAACCAGAGCGCCGGATCGTCGCCCAGTTCCGCAACCAGCTTTTCCGCGAGCGCCGACGTTGCCGTGTTGCCGGACAAGACCGCCAATTCATCATCGAAACCCCGCAAATCCAGTTCCGCCACGACGCTGTTCTGACCCTGCTTGATCAAGAAACGGCGCGACTTCTCGCCCAGCTCCCTGACGATTTCATATTCCCGCATCGTCAGCTTGAAGCCGTTGACATAGTCGTCGTAATCGGCTTCCGGATTCGGCAGGAAAATCTTGGTCGCCGTTTGCGAAATGATCGCGTACGCAATGGGTGACTTCAGCACCTGCCGCGGTGATTGCGTGAACATCACCAGAAAGCCATCCTGCTTTCGGATCGTCACCAGCTTGTTTTGCGCCATGTCTTCAAACGCCGGGTCGTCGAGCAGCTTCCAGAATTCATCGAGGAAGATCGGAATGCGGCGGCCATCGATCAGGCTTTCAATCCGATGAAACAGGTACATGATGGTCGGCGTGCGGGTTTCATCGTTGTCCAGAAATTCGGTCACGTCAAAGCCCACCATCGTGCAGTCATCCAGGTTCAGGCTATCCTGGGCATTGTCGAACAGCCAGCCAAGCGACTTGCCGCGGCACCATTTCTGCAAGCGAATGTGCACGCCGCGCTCATCGGTCGGATCGAAAAATTCAATCAGCGAACTGAGCCGACGCTTTTCCCGTGGTGCACCCATCACCCCTTTGATCGCTTCACTGATTTCTGTTTCCTGTCGGGGTGTAATGGGCATCTGATCATTCCTGACGAGCTGCTTGATCAGGCGTTCGAGGAAGGTCAGGTTGTTGGGCGTGGGAGCAAGCTGGAAGGGATTGAAGCCCGATGGGAGCCCGTTCTTTAACGGGTAGTAGCGCCCGCCCATCGCCCGGACGCCGACGGCGGCGCCAAGATCCTTATCGAACAGCACGCAGGACAGCAGTTTGCCCTTGTCGGGCTGGTGAAATTTCTGCGCTTGCGCAAGCAGCACCATTTCCAGCACCGTTTTCCCCGTGCCCGATTTGCCGACGACAATCGTGTTGGCGAGGTCCTTGTGATTCGGATCGAGCCTGGCCGCCTTCTTCGCGTCGGCACCTTGTTCCCCTTTATGAAAATTGAAGTAGTACGGGGCCCCGGACGTGGTCTTGAACACGGTCACCGCATCGCCCCACTGATTGCCGCGGATGCGGCCGGTCGGATAGTTGTGAAAGCAGCTGAAGCCGGCGAAATTGCGGCTGGTGATATCGCCCGGGCGCACCCGATATTCAAAGTTGCCGGGAAGTTGCGCCCAGAAGGCGCCGGCAATGCCGGCATCCTCCCGTGCAGCTTTCATGCCCGCTTCGGAGAGCGCCGAGATGGCGTCACTGATGTAGTCGTTCAGCAGTCTTTGCTCATCGGCCCGCACCAGGATGCTGAAGCTATGCGTACCCATCACAAATCGATTGCTGGTCAGGTCATCCAGTGCCTGATCGATCTCCGCCACCTGGCTCACGGCCACGTCGCCGGCATTGACCATCCTGCCTTGCTGTCGTTTCATGCGGCCAACCGCCACCGGTTTGGATAAAAACGTGAAGCTTTGCGATATGACGAGTTCGAAGGGCTTGCCCAGCAAGTCGTTCAAGATGCCAGGGCAGGTGATGGAAGGATATTCCTGAATCGTCAGCATGCCGCCGTACTGCGTGCGTGCCGGCCCTTTTAACGACAGCAAACCGCCTTTGCCAAAGAAGGGACGCGATGTCGCCAGCACATTTTTGATGGCTGCGCGCGGCAATGGAAAGCGGCGCCACTCGCCATCGATGAGAAACGCCAGGAATTCCAGCGTTTCGGAAAACAAGGTACCGTTGTGTGCATAGCAGCCGAGCACTTCCGGGTCGTACCGGTCCAGCGCCGCCAGGGCGGTATCGGTGATGTCCTGCAGCGCGTCGAGCTCGTCGAGTTGCTTGTCCTGAACGCTGATCGATGCTTTTGCGCCGATCCGGTCAAACAGCTTGCCGAGTGTGACGGGTTGAGGGCGATATACGATGGTCAGATACAATTCATTGACCAGCATATTTTCGTCCGCCATGTGGGCAAGGTACTTTTCATTGAACGCCTGGCAGAAACCAAGCGGATGGTCGCCGCCGGGGAAGGTGCCGAAATGACGTCGCACCACATGCGACCATACGGCGACATTCGACGAGCCGATATTGCGCATGAAATTGTTCAACCCGTCATGCCAGGCATTGATGTCATCGACGTCGGCGCTTTCATGCGCAGCACCCTGCAGCCGGATGACTTGAATGTAATCGCCGCCAATAAGCTTGACTGCGGTGCTTGATACGTGGCTGGAGTAAGGAATGAATGCAGCTGTTCCTTCTTCATTTTTCAACGCCTTGCTGAATTTAAATGCGGCACCCATTGCATTTCCTCCCGTTGTGCTGACTCACGTACTACGGCGTCGCTGTTCGCGTAGTTGAAACGTTCACTC
>NZ_DAIUCO010000264.1:0-7076 GCF_036846085.1 Noviherbaspirillum sp.
GCGACAAGCGGCTGGTGGCGTACTACACCGAGGAAGAGGCGGGTACGGTGCAAGCCGAAGGCATGCGCCTGCATCTGGCCGAAACGCTGCCGGAGTACATGGTGCCGGCCGCCTACGTGCAGCTCGACACATTGCCGCTGACGGCCAACGGCAAGCTCGACCGCAAGGCGTTGCCGGCGCCGGAAGGCGACGCCTATGGCAGCCGGGCGTACGAGGCACCGGTTGGTGATGTTGAAGTCGCGCTGGCGGCGGTCTGGGCCGAACTGCTCAATCTGGAGAAAGTCAGCCGCTACGACAACTTCTTCCAGTTGGGCGGACATTCTCTGCTGGCAGTTACGCTCATCGATCGCATGCGCAAGATGAGCCTGCATGCAGACATAAGAATTTTATTCACTGCTCCCACCTTGGCGGCATTGGCCGCTGCGGTAGAAGACATGGAGGTTGCGCTGTGAGTGTTACCGAGCTATTGCGTCAACTGGATGAGAAGAAGATCGCCCTGACCATCAAAGGCGAAGAACTCATAGTTCAAGGCAAAAGGAATGCGTTGGAGCCTGCCTTGCTTGATCTTCTACGAAGTAACAAGAGCGAGCTGATTCAATTAATCGAGGCCGGGAAATATACAGCGCCAAGGAACATGGCGGTCGAGCTTCCAAAAAACGGAATCCCGATCGGATGTGCTGCGATTACGCCGGAAATGCTCACGCTTGTAGAACTGTCAAAGGCGGATATAGACCGCATCGTCGGCTCTGTTGAGGGAGGTGCCGCGAATATTCAGGACATTTACCCTTTGGCGCCGTTGCAGGAAGGCATTCTTTTTCATTACTTGCTTGAAAATAAAGGCGACATGTATTTGGCGCCGATGATGTACGACTTTGCCACCGAGGCGCAGTTACATGAGTACATCAATGCGTTGCAAGCAGTAATAAATCGACATGACATCCTGCGCACATCGATTTTCTGGAAAGGCATGACCGAGCCGGTTCAGGTTGTCTGGCGAAAAGCCCCCCTGACCGTCGAGCAGATTGAGGTGGACCCGCTACTCGGCAATGCTGCCGAGAACCTGAGGACACGGTTCGATCCGGGTCATTATCGAATCGATATTGGCCAGGCTCCGCTTATGCGGGTGTTCGTTGCGCATGACCAATCAACGGATACCTGGTCTGCCCTGTGGCTAAGTCATCATTTGCTGACCGACCCCACCGCACACCGCGTCCTGCTTCAAGAAATCGAGGCGCATCTGGCCGGCCGGTCCACGGACTTGCCAACGCCATTTCCATTTCGGGATTTCGTCGCTCAAACCCGGCTCGGATTGAGCCGAAGCGAGCATGAAGCCTTCTTTAGAAGCTTGTTGAATGACGTGGATGAACCGACGGCGCCGTTCGGTTTGATGAACGTGCATGGTGACGGTTCCGGAATACTGGAGGCCTGGCAGGAATTGGACGCCTCGCTCGCCAGACGATTGCGTGAGACGGCACGACGCCTCGTTGCAAGTCCGGCCACACTATGTCATTTGGCATGGGCTTTGACTCTTGCCCGGCTTTCCGGACGCGGCGATGTGGTCTTCGGAACAGTGCTGGTCGGACGCACGCAGGGCAGCGAAGGAACGGATCGCGCCTTGGGGCTCTTTATGAACACCTTGCCGGTACGAATTCGGGTCGGTGTGGATTCCGTGCAGAAAGGCCTGCGCTCGGCGCATGCATTGATGGCCGATCTGCTGCGGCATGAGCATGCTTCGCTGGCGCTGGCACAACGCTGCAGTGCGGTTGCCCCGCAAACCCCGTTGTTCACTTCCATTCTCAACTATCGCCACAACCCCCACGCGAGACGAGGCGGTGATGAAGTCGCACCGCAGGCTTTGCCTTTGCCGACGAATTCAGCAACGCGGAACTTTGAGTTACGCACCAACTATGCCTTGACCTTGAATATCAATGACGAGGGAGAAGGCTTCGTACTCAATGCGCAGGCGTGTTCGCCGATAAACCCGCAGCGTATATGCGCGTATATGCAAACGGCGCTCGCACGGTTGGTCGATGCCCTGGAGCGCGCGCCCGATACGCCATTAAATGCGATCGACGTGCTGCCACCGGAAGAGCGCCAGCAGTTGTTGGTCGAATGGAACGCAACCAGCGCAGACTACCCGCGGCACTTATGCATTCATGAACTGTTCGAGGCACATGCTGCCGCGACGCCGGATGCAATTGCGGTAGTCCACGGGCAACGCAGCATCACCTATGGCGAAATCAACGCCAATGCCAACCGGCTTGCCAGATATCTGCAGCAACAGGGAATTTCACCCGGCATGCCGGTGGCGTTGCTGCTCGATCGCTCGATCGCGCTCATAACGGCAGAGATTGCAGTCGTCAAATGCGGCGCCGTATTCGTCACGCTTGATCTTGGCGCGCCAGTGGCACGCCAGATGTTCATCATTGAAGACTGTCAGGCAAGCATGGTAGTGACGGACTCACGGGTATCGCTGCCTGTGCTGGATCCGGTCAAACGTCTCGACCTCGATATCGTCGATCTTGGAATCCGCGATGCCGGCAACCTCGCCGTAACAATCAGCAGTGAAACCGCAGCCCACATCACTTATACCTCCGGCTCCACCGGGCAACCAAAGGGAGTCATCGTCCCCCATCGGGCAATTGGGCGGGTCTCGATCAACAATGGCTATGCCAGTTTCAACAGCAGCCACCGCTTCGCATACTCGTCCAATCCGGCCTGGGATGCCAACACGCTCGAAGTCTGGGTGCCGCTTCTCAACGGTGCGTCCATCGCTGTCATTGATCAATCGGATGTCTTGGATCCTCAAAGATTCAGAGACAGCTTGAGAGCGCGTGCCGTCAATGTTCTATGGATAAGCGTCGGCCTGTTCAATCAATATGCGGATTTTCTGACCGACGTGCTGCCGAAATTGAATTATCTGATGGTTGGCGGAGATGCGCTGGACCCTCGGGTTATCGCGACCGCGATGCGCAATGGCCGGCCCAAACATCTGATCAATGGATATGGGCCGACCGAGACAGCGGTCTTTGCGATTACGCATGAAGTTGTTTCGGTTGCCGACGACGAAAAAAGCATACCGATCGGACGTCCGATTTCGAACACGCAAATTTATATCCTGGATTCGCTTGGTTACCCTACTCCTGTGGGCGTGACGGGAGAGATTCACATAGGCGGAGCCGGTGTAGCGCTTGGCTATGTGAACCAGGCTGAACTGACAGCGGAACGTTTCATCCCTGACCCTTTTACCGATACGACAGGCGCGTTGATGTATAAAACCGGCGACCTTGGGAGATACCGGGACGACGGTGTCATCGAGTTCAGAGGACGGAACGATTTTCAAGTCAAGGTTCGTGGATTCCGCATCGAGCTTGGCGAGATCGAAGCGCGCCTTTCAACCTATCCGATGATCCGGGAATCAGTTGTGCTTGTCCGGGAAGACAGTCCGGGCGACAAGCGTCTGGTGGCCTATTACACTTACACAGCCACAGAAGACACGCCGGAGCCTTCCTTTGAGGCATTGCGGGCCCACCTGCAGGAAACGCTGCCGGAATACATGCTTCCCGCTGCATTCGTTCGGCTCGACACTTTCCCGCTGAACGCGAACAACAAACTGGACCGCAAGGCACTACCCGAGCCCGGTATTCAGGCATTTTCCCTGGATGAAAATGACTTGCCGCGCGACGAAATCGAAACAGCCATTGCGCGGATATGGTGCGCCGTTCTAAAGGTGGAAAGAGTCGGTCGCAGCGACGACTTTTTCGATCTCGGCGGGCATTCCCTGCTTGCTGTTCGAACCGCATCGCGGGTCCGTAATGTTCTTGGCGTGGAAACCAGCGTAACGGACCTTTTTCTCCGTCCAACGCTGGAGGCATTCGCAAATTCAGTAAAGGCGGCGGCGCGCAGCAGCCTGCCTCCCATCCAGCTCGTAGCACGCGATCAGCCGCTCGTCTTGTCGTTCGCACAGCAACGACTGTGGTTCCTGGCTCAATTGGACGGAGTAAGCGAGGCTTACCATATTTCGCTGGCCTTCCAGATGACCGGTTCTCTGGATGTCGGCGCGTTGCGCAAGGCCTTGAATTGCATTGTAGCGCGGCATGAAGCGTTACGAACCACGTTCACCTTGTTCGAGGGGAGGCCTGTTCAGCAGATTCTTTCAGAGGACAGCAGTTTCCCATTGCAAGAGCATGACTTGCGCGATCATCCCGATCGTGAGGAGGAACTTGAGCGGATATTGGAGGAGACGGCAAATGCGCCCTTCAACCTGAACGACGGGCCAGTGATTCGCGGTTGCCTGCTTCAAACCACTGACGATCAGCATGTAATGATGGTGACGATGCACCACATTGTCTCGGACGGCTGGTCGCTAGGGGTGCTTACTACAGAGTTCTGCACGCTTTATCGCGCATTCGTTCAAGGTCAACCTGATCCACTGCCTGCGCTGGCGATTCAGTACGCCGACTATGCCGCATGGCAAAGACGTTGGGTAGACGGCAATGTATTGGAACGCCAGGCGGATTACTGGCGGCGCACTCTGGCAGAAGCGCCGGTATTGCTTGAGTTGCCGACTGACCGGCCTCGTCCGGCACAACAAAGCTATGCTGGCGGCACCGTCCCGCTGGAGCTCGACGCGCAGTTGACGGCTTCCTTGAAAGAACTTGGACAGCGACATGGAACGACACTGTTCATGACGCTGCTGGCAGCTTGGGCCGTCGTGCTCGCGCGCTTGTCAGGCCAGACCGACCTGGTAGTCGGTACGCCGACAGCCAATCGGCTTCGTGCCGAGATAGAGCCCCTTATTGGCTTTTTTGTCAACACGCTTGCGATACGACTGGACCTTTCAGGAAATCCGACCTTGGAGCAGCTACTGCTGCGGGTAAAGTCGCAGGCGCTCGCAGCCCAGGAAAATCAGGATCTACCCTTCGAACAGGTCGTGGAACTGGCCAGGCCGCCAAGAAGCATGGCCCATAGTTCGTTATTTCAGGTCTTGTTCGGATGGCAGAACAACGATCAGGGCGAGCTGAACCTGCCGGGACTGGAGTTGGCACCGGTCGGCGCCGGTGCCGAAATGGCGAAGTTCGATATGTCGCTCAACCTTGGGGAGGCCGACGGCCGCATTGTAGGTGCATTGGTGTACGCAGTGGCGTTGTTTGATCAGGAAACGGTCGAGCGACATCTGGGATATGTGCGCAACGTCCTGGCGGCAATGGTCACAGACGACCAGCAGCCGCTAGACCAGGTTGCGTTGCTGGGCGGCGCAGAGCGCCAACAGATCCTGCAGGATTGGAATAGGACCGATGCCTCTTACTCCTCGCAGACTGTGCACGCGCTTTTTGAAAAGCAGGCAGAACGCAATCCCCACTCGACCGCGCTGGTGGTTGAACAGAAACAATTCACCTATGGCGAGTTGAATGCGAAAGCGAATCGGCTAGCGCATCACTTGCGCAATCTCGGTGTTGTCCCGGAGACACGTGTCGCCATCTGCGTCGAACGTGGATTGGACATGGTCGTAGGGCTGTTGGCGATATTGAAGGCCGGAGGCGCCTATGTGCCAATGGATCCCGACTATCCGGCGGATCGCCTGGCGTACATGCTGCATGATAGCTCGCCCGCCGTCCTGCTGACGCAGCGTAGTTTGCAACGCGCCGCGCCAGCATACCGGGTTCAAACGGTCTATCTTGATTCGGAGACGGGATTCCTGGACGCCATGCCGGATACGAATCCAGCGGCGGTTTCGCTGCCGAGCCACCTCGCCTATGTCATCTATACATCCGGCTCGACCGGCAAGCCGAAAGGGGTAGCAATCGAACATGGCGCATTGAGTAACTTCCTGGCGTCGATGGCAAAGGAGCCCGGCCTGGAAACGGAGGATGTCCTTCTGGCGGTGACATCGCTGTCGTTCGATATTGCGGGGCTTGAGCTATACCTGCCGTTGACCAGAGGGGCCAAGGTTGTTTGCGCTGGCCGCGATGCGACGTCGGATCCTGCGCAATTGTCAAAGCTGATTTGCGACCATGATGTATCGGTGATGCAGGCAACGCCTTCGACCTGGCGCATATTGCTGCAAGAAGATTGGTCTGCATTTCCGCGGACCTTAAAGGTGCTCTGCGGCGGCGAGTCGCTTTCCGCCGCGCTTGCCGAGAGTCTGCTCGAGCGCGTGCCGGTGATCTGGAACATGTATGGGCCGACCGAAACCACGATCTGGTCCGCGGTTCATCGCGTGACGTCCGCGGACGTCGCAACGCGAATTGGCCGTCCTATTGCCAATACCCGCATTTATATCCTTGATGCGAACGGTCAGCCGGTGCCGGTCGGGGTTCCCGGTGAGCTGCATATCGCCGGCGACGGTCTTGCGCGCGGGTATCTGAATCAGCCAGAACTGACGGCGCAACGATTCATCGATGAGGCGCTTGGTGGTCCGTCCGACTCCCGGATGTACAAAACGGGCGATCGGGCGCGTTTTCTGCCCAACGGCGAGATCGAATTTCTGGGCCGCCTTGACTATCAAGTGAAGGTCCGCGGTTTCAGAATCGAACTGGCCGAGATCGAAGCGGCGTTGGCGACACATCCTCAAATCAAGGAATGCGTCGTCGTGGCGCGTGAAGATGTGGCTGGAGATACGCGACTGGCGGCATACGCCGTTTTGCAAGATGACGTGGCGAGCACCGATTCTGAGCGGAGTACGGATCAGACGGGATTCAGTCTTTTTTATTTTGGCTCGGATACGTACGAGCGAACCAACAAGTACCGCCTGTATCTGGACGCCGCGCGCTTCGCAGATGAGAACGAGTTCGAAGCCGTATGGACGCCCGAGCGGCATTTCCATGAGGTTGGCAGCCTGTACCCGAACCCGGCAATATTGAACGCCGCGCTTGCTACCGTTACAAAGCGGATTCACCTGCGGGCGGGTAGCGTGGTGCTGCCCCTCCATAATCCCATCAGAGTCGCGGAGGAGTGGTCCGTGGTGGACAATCTTTCACGAGGGCGCGTGGGGGTATCGTTCGCGACAGGCTGGATGCCGAGAGACTTCGTTCTTGCGCCAGGTAACTATGCGAATCGCAAGGAGGTCATGGCTT
>NZ_DAIUCO010000265.1:0-7065 GCF_036846085.1 Noviherbaspirillum sp.
CCCACCGCCGCCGCCGCCCGAGATGGATCCTGCATAGCTGTACGCGCCGGCGAAGGCGTCGAAGCTGTAGGAAGGAGTGCTGTTAAACGTGCTGAATCCGACATCTCCCCAGTCCTGTGTGAGGCCGCCCGGCGCCGGGGCAGGACGGTGCGGAACACCGTAGTCCGTTGCAAAAGCTCCAACGACTGCCGTGCATTCGGCGTATGTCATTTCCTTCATTTTTGATGTTTCCTCTATAAGTAGCTCGTCGTGGTGAAAAGGGTGTCGTTGCACGCGAGCCGTCATGCAACCCCCGCTGATCAAGAAGGCTGGTTGCGTGGGCGTTCTGGTGCGCTCCCCATCACCTTCAGGTGGCTGGACGCCGCCAGCACCGGCTCCAGTACCCATTCCCAGACCGCGCGGCGGTCCTGCAGAACGTCGGCTTCCAGCGCCATGCCGGGTTTGAGCGGCTTGACCTGTCCGTACGTAGTGATCGTCTGTTGATGCAGCTTTGTTGTGATTCGGTACAGCGGCTCGCTGCTCTGCGCCGCCTGCGACAGCGCCAGGGCCTGGCCCGGCGGCAGGTCCTGCGGGCTGATGGGCGTACGGCTTACCGATACGATCTCGCCTTCAGCCATGCCGAATTTCTGATACGGGTAGGCGGCGTAGCGCAGCCATACCTTCTGTCCCGGCTGCACGAAGCCCGCCGTGCGGCTGGGCGCATAAAGGTGCGCTTCGATTTCGCTCGCCGCCTTCGCGCCGCGCGGCACCAGGGTCGCCATGGTCTGGCCCGGTTGCAGCGCCTGGCCGGCATGCACGGTCAGCGCGCTCACGGTCGCCGCCTGTGGCGCCTTGATGACGATGCGTTCCCGGGCCGCGTTCTCCGTGGCCTCCTGGTCGAGTGACGCCAGGCTTCGTTCGATCTGTGCGAGCTGGGTTTGCAGTCCGGTGGCGTTGGACAGCCGCTCCGCCGACAGCGACTGCGCATCGCGCTCCAGCGCGATCAGCGCGCGCCGCGCCTGGCCTTCGCGCGCCTGCAGGTCCAGCAGTTCTTCCTGCTTCTGCTGTGCCTGGATGTCGGAGACAAATCCTTCCCGGGCCAATTGCCGGTAGCGCTCGACGCTTTTGTCCGCCAGGTTCATGCGCCGCTGCGCGGTGTCGAGCTCGCCTTCGGCTTGGCGGCGTTCCGCGTCCAAGCTGCGCAGGCGCTGGGCCAGGGCATCGTCGCGTTCCCGGGCGTGGCGTTGTGCGAGCTGGCGTTCGGCATCGATCGCGGTGCGGCGTTGCTGCAGCGTATGCGCGATGAGCGTGCCGAGCTCGCCTTTGGCCGTCGTGCGGTCGGTGGAGAGCACGGCGAGCACCTGTCCCGCGTCGACGGCATCACCCTCCTTGACGTTGACCTCCAGCAGCACGCCGGGTTGCGGCACGGTGATGTTGAGTGCACCCGAGGCCGGCATCAGCAGCCCCGGTAAACGCGCCTTGCGCGTGATCTCGCCCCAGGCGGCAAAGGCGGCAAACGCGGCGGCCAGCACGAGCGCGGTACCGGTAACGAGCGTGAAGCTCGGTGGCCGTCCGATGCGGATGGTGCCCAGCCATTGCGATTGCCGGGCTGAAAATACTTCATCACGAAACAGCTTCATTGCGATGCCTGTTGACTGAAAAGCTCCGGCTTTCACTCATTGCCGCGAAAAGCCCGGATGAAACCTTCGACGGACAGCCGGCCTGCTCCTTTCTCGAATCAGGGAAGGTGCGGAGCAGGCCGTATCCGTACTGGACCTGATTACGCCGGCGTATTACTCGCCGTTATGGTCTTCGACGTAAGGGAAACCACCCGGAGGCATCCAGTAGCTCGATTCACTGTCGCCACTACCCGTGGTGACATAGATCCAGGACGAAGGCGGGACGAAATAGTTGTGTCCGTCGCCGCCGTCGCCGCCGGCGATGAAGGCCAGCTCTTTGCTGTTCAAGAGATGCATGTTTATTCCTTTGGTATGAACGGCTTCAAATAACGCATGAAGCCTTCGCGGTTCCCCTGTCGCCGGTCGGGCAAGGTTTGCAGGCCTGCCATCTGCGTCGCATGATGTCGACGCAATGGGCGATGTCGGGAACAGGCAAGATTCTGTAGGGAGCAGGTGGCACTTGAAAATTCTCCCGGAGTGCTAGTACCTCGGGAGTACCTGGCAGACGAATATGCCGTGGTCAGTGGCGCTCGCCCGCGGGGAAAACGCGTTGCAGGGCGGCAGCCAGAGCAGCCGGGTGAAGCGGTTTTGCCAACACGGGAATGGCGGCGGAGAATGACTGCGGCACGGCTGCGGGCTCGGCTGTGACAAGAACGGCGGGGATGTCTTCCTGCGTCAGTGCCCGGACCCGGGCGACGGCGTCCGGTCCGGTGATACCGTCCCCCAGGCGATAGTCGCTGATGATCAGGTCTGGCAGGCGCAAGGTCTCATCGACGATGGCCAGCGCATCGGAAATCGTGCCCGCACTGAGCACCTGGCAGTTGAACGTCGTCAGCAGCGTGGCCATGCTCTTGAGCACCATGGGGTCATCATCAATCAGCAGCACAAGGCGCCCGTCCAGCAGAGGTGCCAGTTGCACCGCCCGCGGGTCGTCCGCATCGGCGATTGCGACCGGAATGCCGATCTCGAACAACGATCCCCGGCCTGGACGAGAACGCACGCGCAGACCGTGGCTGAGGCGATGTGCGGTGCGCTGCACGATCGACAAGCCCAGTCCCAGCCCCTGCCTGCTTGAGCGGGCGGTGCGGCAAACCTGGAAGAAGTCCTCAAAGATCTTGTGACGATTTTCGCGCGCGATGCCGATGCCGGAGTCCCACACCTGCACCCACAAAATGCTCCCACGCCGACGGCAGCGTATCCGCACGCAGCCGGTCGTGGTGTAGCGAATGGCGTTGGCGACCAGGTTCGAAACGATGCGCTCAAGATGAAAAAAGTCGCTGTAGACACGCACGGGCGAGTCGGCCAGCGCCAGCTTCAAGCCCTTGGCCTGTGCCTGCGGATCGAACTGCAAGTGCACGCGTTCCAGCATCTGGTTGATCGGGAACACGGCGAGCTGCAGGGGAACGGTCCCGGCATCGAGCCTGGATACTTCCAGCAAGGCACCCAGCAGGTCTTCCATGGATTGCACCGATGCGCCGATCTGCTCGATCATGTCCGCATCCGCCCAGCCACGCCGGCGGAATGCCGCGACCAGCAGGGCAATCGAATGCATGGGCTGGCGCAGGTCATGGCTGACCGACGCCAGGAAAAATGTCTTCGCCACGCTGGCGCGCTCAGCTTCGCGCCGTTGGTGACCGAGCTCCTCCAGCAAGGCCTTGCGTTCTTCCGCAACCAGCATCGCCTGCGTGATCGACGTGTTGTGAACGCGGGCGAGCCTTACCAGCAACGCCACGGCAATTGCGAAGCCGGCACCGGTTGCCATGCCCAGAACGCCGCTGCTCAAAGCCAGGGAAGTGCTTGCGAGCAGCGCGCAGGGTACGGCGAACAATGAGATGCCGGCCCGGTAATAGGCGAACAGACTGACCGATCCGGCAATCACCATCAGCAGTCCGAGGGCGACGTATGGCACGGCCTCCTGCGGCATGGGTATGAACATGACGGAGCCCCACATGACGCCATGCACCAAGAGCCCGGGGAGGAAACTGGCTTGCCAGGCGTACAGGTCGTCACCGGCGGGCGTCGCGCGCATGAACTTCGCATGATTCACGACCGCATAGCCGACCAGGGCAAGCGAGCACCCTGCCCACGCGATCAGGTACGGTCGCGTGGCGACTGGCCACAACGCCAGCAGGAAGAGCACGACGGCAAGTGCCGTTGCCGCGAAGTTCGGTTGCGATTCCCGCATCATCGTCAGGAACTGCGTGTCGGTGATCGCTCGGGGCAACGGGGAAGCGCCGGCTGGCAAGTCCGCACCGGACCTTCCGGCGGTCCGGCGCCATGGCGACGTCAGGTCGTTGACAGTCTCGATGAATCCCGAGGCAATGCCGCGTAGCCACCACCTCGCTTGCGATCGGACGTCATTGAGCCGGCGCCGGGGCGCTGAAGTGACGGCTTTCGTTTGCAGCTCCACTGCAGATGGGTCAATGTCCCGGCTCATTGATCCAGCACGATGCCCAGGCGCGCCACTTCGACGATGGCGCCCACGCGCGAGGTGACGTTCAGGGCCTTGAGGATCGGCTTCACATGCTGCTTGATGGTCGACTCGGCGATGCACAACTGTTTCGCGATCGCCTTGTTCGACTTGCCCTGCACGATGAGCCTGAAGACCTGCATCTGCCGATCGGTCAATCCGAGCTCGGACAACTGCATCGCGGGGCGCGTTGATTTGCGGAGTGAGGGAGCCGCCGCCTGGTTCCCGAAGGTGACGGGCGGGACGTAGATGCCATGGTTCAGAACGGTTTGAAGAGCTGCCTGCAAGGCGTCGAAGGAGGTGGTCTTGGGGATGAAACCCATTGCGCCTTGTACCAGCGCATCAAGGACAGTCCGTGGGTCCTCCTGCGCGGACAGTACCACGGTCGGCAGATGGTCGTTTTCCTGCCGGAATTCCGACAAGGCATCAACGCCATGCCGGCCCGGCAGGCCCAGATCAAACAATACGAGATCGATGTCATCGTGCCGTGTCGTCAAGTGCAGCGCATCATCCAGGTTGCTTGCTTCAATGGCGGTCATGTCCGGATTCAGCTTGAGCAGCAGAAGTTTCAGGCCCTCCCGGAAAAGCACGTGATCGTCGACAATCAGGATCTTCATCGTATTGTTGTTGTTAGTAAGGGCTTGGACCGTCGGCGTCGGAAATTGCGTGGCGCAGCTGTGCCGGATGACCGGCGCGGCCACTCGGATCAGTGTTGGCAGGCTGTTAGCCGTCAGACATCGTCGGGTATCAAAGAAGCATTCCCGCCTCTTCTACCGAACACTGTGCAGGGTTGTCCGGCTGCGTCGAAAGGCAGTCGCCGCTGTCGCTCTTTCACTTCTTCGATGCGCGCGTTGAATGCACGGAATGCGACGACGCTGCTGATAACGAGGTGTTCCATGCTCTTCTTTGCAAAATCGTTATGCCGAACCTTGTTCCTAACAACGATGCAACGTGTGCATTGCAGTTCAGCCTCAGGCTTCGTTGTCAGGAGGGGAAAGACGCGAGAGCGCCACCTTAGCAATTCGATGTATTTTTTGCAAGTTTCGATTGCCATGCTTTTCGACGATGCCGGGCCGTTTGGATGGAGTCATGCAATCACTCCTCTGCATGAAGAAGCCAGAAGATTGCAATCTATACCTGTTCGCTTTCAGGATGTGGTTCGGGGGTGCGAGCTTGACGAAGCGTCCTTGTTTTGCTGGCCCCGCGCCATCACGATGGCGGCGCGTCGATACGTGGCGGAAGGCGGAAAAGGGTTCCGGACGGCGGCAGACTTCATCGCGCCGGGGACGCGGTCAGGAGGAAAAGGGAGGCGTGCGCAATGCGGTTCGATGCATTGGTTCCGATGCACGCATGCCGCAAGCAGGTCGTATGTGGTGCAGTCATCGCAGCATGCCGCCGCAGTGACCGCACCCGGATCGCAATGCGTGCTTAGTATGGCGCCTTCGACGTCAGGCTCGCCGCGTTCGGCTTGAACTGCAGCGATTTGTACTCGAGGAACTCTTCCATCCCGTACGGCCCCATCTCGCGTCCGCGGCCGGACTGCTTGTAGCCGCCGAAGGGCGCGAACAAGTTGAACGAGCCGCCGTTGATATCCACCTGCCCGGTACGCAAACGTTTCGCGAGTTTCTGCGCGCGTTCGTCGCTGCCGGCCCAGACGCCGCCGGCCAGGCCGTACAGCGTGCCGTTGGCGATCCGCACCGCTTCGTCTTCATCGCGGTAGGTGATGATGGACAGGACCGGCCCGAAGATCTCTTCCTGCGCGATCGTGCTGTCAGGCTTCACGCGGCCGAAAATGGTCGGTTGCACGTAATAGCCTTTCGGCAGGTCGGCCGGCGCATCCGGTCCGCCGCACAGCAGTTCGGCGCCTTCGTCGATTCCTTTCTGGATATAGCTGCGCACGCGTTCGCGCTGCGCGTCGGAAATGAGCGGGCCGAGCTTTGCCGTGCCGCCGAAGGGGTCGCCGATGGTGAAGTTCTTCGCCACCTCGACGGCGATCTTCGCCGCTTCTTCATAACGGGATTCGGGCACCAGCATGCGTGTATGCGCGGAGCAGGTCTGGCCACTGTTGAGGAAGCATGCGGTGACCGTGCCCTTGACCGCGGTCGGCAGGTCGGCATCGTCGAGGATCACCGATGCGGATTTGCCGCCCAGTTCCAGCGCGACGCGCTTGATGGTGGCCGATGCCACTTCGGAGATGCGCTTGCCGGCGCGGGTCGAGCCGGTGAAGGACACCATGTCGACATCCCGATGAGCCACCAGCGCCTCGCCGATCACCGGGCCGACACCGCTGACGAGATTGAACACGCCCGGCGGCACGCCGGCGGCATCAATCACCTCGGCGAGAATGAAGGCATTGAGCGGCGCGACTTCGGATGGCTTGAGGACCACGGTGCAGCCGGCGGCCATGGCGGCGGCGACCTTGGCGGCGATCTGGTGCAGCGGGTAGTTCCACGGCGTGATGCAGGCCACCACGCCGACCGGCTCGCGCACCACGCGCGAATTGCCGGTCACTTCCTCCCATTCGAACTCGGTCACCATCTTCGCGTAGTAGCCGAAGTTGGCGATCGGCGAGCCGACCTGGATCTGGGCCGACAGCTTGAGCGGCATGCCGACCTCGCCGGTAATGGTCTGCGCGAGTTCCTCGCTGCGCGCTTTCAGGCCTTCATGGATCTTGCGCAGGAAGCCGGCGCGATCGCTCGGTGGTGTGGCGCTCCAGCCGTCGAATGCGGCGCGGGCAGCGGCCACCGCCGCGTCGGCGTCGGTCTCGTCGCCTTCCGGGATGGTGGCCATGACTTCCTCGGTCGAGGCATTGATAACGGGGATGGTGTTGCGGCCGGATGGGGTGACCCATTGGCCGTTGATGTAGAGCTTGTCGCGGGTTTGCATGTTGTTTGTCTCCAGGAGGAATTCGATCGGATAACCAAACTATGGTCCAAC
>NZ_DAIUCO010000266.1:0-7007 GCF_036846085.1 Noviherbaspirillum sp.
GGGTGGGGGTAGTGCGGTCGATCTACCGCATGCGGTGGCTCGACCTCGCTACCCCCATCCCAACCTTTCCCCCTGCAAGGGGGAAGGAGCTCGTACTTTGAAGTGCTGCTGACTTAGATCTTGCCTACCAGTTCCAGCGATGGAGCCAGTGTTTCTGCGCCTGGAGTCCACTTCGCCGGGCAGACTTCACCCGGGTGCGATGCAACGTATTGCGCTGCCTGCACCTTGCGCAGCAGTTCCTGGGCGTCGCGGCCGATGCCGTTGTCATGGATTTCGCACAGCTTGATCTGGCCTTCGGGATTGATGACGAAGGTGCCGCGCAGTGCCATGCCGTCTTCTTCGATCATCACGTCGAAATTGCGGGTGATCGTGCCGGTCGGATCGCCGATCATCGGATACTGCAGCTTGCCGATGGTTTCGGATGTGTCGTGCCATGCCTTGTGGGTAAAGTGGCTGTCGGTCGACACGCCGTAGATCTCAACGCCGAGTTCCTTGAACTTCGCATAGTTGTCGGCGAGGTCGCCCAGCTCGGTGGGGCAGACGAAAGTAAAGTCGGCAGGGTAGAAAAACACCACGGACCATTTGCCTTTCAGGTCGGCATCCGTCACAGGCACGAATTTGCCGTTGTGATATGCGGTGGCGGTGAACGGCTTGACTTGGGTATTGATCAGGGACATAGATACTCTCTCGTCTTGGTTGATGAAAAGGGATGGAGGGATAATAGCAGCGATCTATGAAATATAGAAATTAATAGTATTTATAGATGGCATAGGGAGTTTATATATTCGCTACCGTGAACCGTGGTGCCCTATATGACCTGGACGTCTTCGGCGGATCAGAGGAATGAAATGTCGATACGATGTCCGGATCATCCGTGAGTTCCGGGTGGGCGTTGATAGCGGCTGAATTGCCGGAAGACGCACTGGAACCGTGCAAAATCCGGCGCGAGATGATAGCAAAATGTTCAACATTAGTCGCCCATACTGATATCCATCAACATCAAAGGGGCAAAACTTAGTAAAACGTAATTTGAACTGCGCCGTGTCGACGCCAGGTCCTATTGCCGTGCGACAACGGCGTATTTCTTTTTGCTATATGTTTTTAACACCACTTCCATTTCCTGGAGAAAACCATGTCCCACTTCAAACGGTTTATCGCGTCCTTCCTGATTGTGTGCCTGACCAGCATCACCATGCCGATGCAAGCTTTTGCAGCGATCGTTTCCACCGAGGAGGCCACGGGAACGATAACGGCGGGAACCGCCGCCGAGCGTGATCGCATCACCGGTTTCCTGGCGCGGGACGATATCCGTAAATCGCTTGAAGCGCAGGGCGTCGATCCCCAGGCGGCGATCGACCGTGTCGGCACGCTGTCGGATGACGAAGTGCAGCAATTGGCTGGCCGCATCGACCAGATGCCGGCCGGCGGTGACGTCCTCGGTGTCCTGTTCACCATCTTCGTTATCCTGCTGGTGACCGACATTCTCGGCTTCACGAAGATCTTCCCGTTCACCCGATCGGTTCGATAAACCGTTGATGATCCGCACTTTGCAACAACGACGTGCGGCCTCGATCGCGGCCGCACTTGTCTGCAGCGCTGCCTTGCTGGCCGGGTGCGCGACGCCGCAGGTGGCGTCGCTGCAGCAGCGCTGGCCGGATGCGCTGCCGGCATCGGCCCTGATCGCAGGCGTCCCGTTCCATCCGCAGGAAGACTACCACTGCGGACCCGCAGCGCTTGCCATGGCGGCCGGCGCCGCCGGCATGCGCCTGCAGCCGGAGCAGCTCGCCGACCAGGTCTATGTGCCGGGACGCCAGGGCTCGCTCCAGGTGGAAATGTTTGCTGCCGGACGGCGCCACGGCTTGCTGCCGTACCGGCTCCAGCCCAACATCGAGACGCTGCTGCAGGAAGTCTCCGCTGGCAATCCGGTCATCGTCCTGCAGAATCTTTCATTTTCGTTCGCGCCCGTCTGGCACTACGCCGTCGTGATCGGCTTCGACCGTAACAACAATACCCTGCAGCTTCATTCCGGCCGCACCGAGAAACTGGAGATGTCGCTGTACACCTTCGAGCGCACATGGGCGCGGGCCGACAAGTGGGCCATGCTGCTCCTTCCACCGACGCGCCTGCCGGCGAGCGCCGAGCCGGATGCCTATGCGGCTTCGGCGGCGACACTGGAACGCATCGCGCCCGCCGCCGCGAAAGCGGCCTATGCCACCGGCCTGGAACGATGGCCCGCGCATCGCACATTGTGGCTGGGCGCCGGAAACACCGCTTATAGCCTCGGCCATCTCGATGCGGCGATCAAGGCCTATGAGAAGCTGACGACCATGCATCCCGAGTTCGCCGACGCGTGGAACAACCTTGCGCAGGCCTTGCTGGATAAGGGAAGGGTGAACGAGGCGGCGGCGGCGATCAAGCAGGCGGTCGCGCTCGGCGGCGCAAGGCTTCCCCGATACCTGGATCTGCAGAAGCAAATCCAGGCGAAGTCATGAGGATATGGGCAATCCGCCGGACGTTGTCGCGTATCGCCCGGGGGAAATCGGCTAGCGGAGACTGGCTACACGATCCGGTTGAACCAAAGCATCGATAATGCCGCGGCGAAGGTCGCCAGCACGGCGCCGGCCAGCGCGAACAGCGCAGTGATTTCAGTTTCCTTCTTCTCGAATACCAGCTTCGTGCTGAGTGATTCATACACGTTCTTCAGGTCGTCGGCGGTGCCGGCGTAGAAATAGGAGGCGTGGGTCATGTTGGACACTTTCTTCAACGTTTCCTCGTCCAGCCGCACCCGCATCGACCAGCCTTCGAAGCCGATGGTTTCGCCCGCCACCGTGCCGACGCCGACGGTATACACACGCACGCCGCGGTCAGCCGCCATGCGGGCCGCATCCATCGTATCGACGCCCGTGGTCGGCTGCCCGTCAGTCAGCAGGATGACGGCAGACGATGTGTTCGAACCAGGCGGCACCGGTTTGAAATCCTTCTTTTCCGCCTCGCCCGCTTTTTCTATCGAGCGGCTGCGCATCTCTTTCTGATCGGCCCCGTCCAGGTTGATGCCGGCATCCGGGAACAACGCGGCCAGCGACAGTACGATACCGTTACCGATCGCGGTACCCCGCTGCAACTGGAAACGCTCGATCGCGCTGATCAGGTCTTCTCGCGCCAGTGTCGGCGCCTGCACCACCGCGGCGGTGCCGGCGAAGGCGACGATGCCGACCTTCACGTTCGATGGCAATTCCTTGAGGAATGCCTTGGCCGCATTCTGCGCCGCGACCATCCGGTTCGGCTTCACGTCGGTCGCCCGCATGCTGCCGGACACATCGATCGCGAGAATGATCGTCTGCTGCTGCGAGGGAAGCGTCATCACCGCCGTAGGCCGGGTCCCGGCAAACAGCATCGCACCGATGCCGAGCAGGAACAGCGCCGGCGGAAGATGGCGTTTCCACGTCTGCTTCGCACCGATCGCCTGTTTCACCAGCCCGAGGCTGGCGTACTTCACCTGCATTTTCTTTTTGCGCTTCAGCATCAGGACATAAATGCCGATCAGCATCGGCAGCAGAAGCAACAACCACGACATTTCAGGCCAGAGGAATTTCATGCCTACGACTCCATCAGCGCCGGGCGCAAGTGTGCAGGGAGCCCGCTGCCCGCGCTGCCGCGCACCCGGCGCTTGCGCAGATCGGTGAAGCGCAGCAAGGCTTCGATCAGGTTGTCATCGGTCGACAGTTCCAGCGTATCCACGCCGGCTGCCGCCAATGTTTGCCGCAACGTCGTTTCGCGTTCGGCGGCCAGTTCGGACAGGCGCCGGCGGAACCCGGCGTCATGGGTATCGACCAGCAATTGCTCGCCGGTCTCGGCATCTTCCAGCGTCAGCAGGCCGAGGTCGGGAAGATCTTTCTCCAGCGGATCGGACAGCCGCACCGCGGTCACTTCATGGCGGCGCACCAGCTGCCCCAGCGACTGTTCCCAGCCGGGCGCGCTGATGAAATCGGACACGACGAACACCGTCGAGCGCCGTTGCAGCATGCCGGCGCCGGCATGCAGCAGATCCAGCAATTTCGTCTCACCGCCGGCGCTGCCATCCGGCCGTTCCAGCATTTGCTTGAGAAGGTGCAATACATGCCGCCTTCCGCTGCCGGGCGGGATGACTCGTTCCACCCCGCTGCCGTAGAGGATGGCGCCAACCCGGTTGCCGTGGCGCGTCAGCAGGCGGGCCAGGATGGCGACGAATTCAGCGGACACCCCACGCTTGCGCACGTCGCCGGAACCGAAATCCACCGAGGGGCTGAGATCGAGAAGAAACCAGGCGGTCATCTCCCTGTCCTCGGTGTATTCGCGCACATGGGGCACCTGGAGGCGTGCCGTCACGTTCCAGTCGATATGGCGGACGTCATCGCCATGCTGGTATTCGCGCAGGTCGGCCAGGTCCATGCCGGCGCCGCGCATCAGCGTGCGGTAATCGCCCTGCAGCAGGCCGTCCAGGCGGCGGATGACCGTCCATTCGAGGCGGCGCAGCAGATGGTCAGGCGTTGACGACAGGTTTTGCATGGAACTCCAGGATTTTTTCGGGCGCCTTCACCTTGGCGAGGATCTGTTCGATCACCTTGTCGGTGCTGACCGATTCCGATAGCGCCTCATAGGTCAGCACGATGCGGTGCCGCAATACATCGGCGGCAAGATCCTTCACATCGTCGGTCAATGCGTATCGCCGTCCGCGCAGAAACGCCAGCGCACGGGCGCCTTCAATCAGGTTGATGGTGGCGCGCGGGCTGGCGCCGTATTCGATGAAGCGCGCCACATCCTTCAGGCCGTGCCGGGCCGGCGCGCGGGTCGCCGATACCAGCCGCACCGCATACTGGATCAGCGATGGATCGACATACACCTCCCGGCATTCCGCCTGCAGCGCATGCAGCTGCTCGGTCGTTGCCACCGAATTGACCGAGATCGACGGGCCGGTGACGCGCTCGACGATCACGAACTCTTCCTGGTCGGTCGGATAATCGACCAGCACCTTCATCATGAAGCGGTCGACCTGCGCTTCCGGCAGCGGATAAGTGCCCTCGGTTTCGATCGGGTTCTGCGTCGCCATCACCAGGAAGGGCTCCGGCACGCGGTGGGTGTCGCCTGCGATGGTGACCTGCCGCTCCTGCATGACTTCCAGCAACGCGCTCTGCACCTTGGCCGGGGCGCGGTTGATTTCGTCCGCCAGCAGCAGGTTGGTGAATACCGGTCCGAGCGAAGTGCTGAAGTCGCCGGTGCGCTGGTTATAGATACGCGTGCCGACGAGGTCCGCCGGCACCAGGTCAGGTGTGAACTGGATGCGCTTGAACGAGCCGCGGATCGTCTGCGCCAGCGTCTTCACCGTCAGGGTTTTCGCCAGGCCCGGCACGCCTTCGACCAGGAGGTGGCCCTGTGCAAGCATCGCCACCATGACGCGTTCCAGGAAGCGATCCTGGCCGACGACGACCCGCTTCACTTCATACAAGATGCTTTCCATCAATGCCGGTACGTCGGCGCCGCCCTGGCCATTCGCGTATTGAGTATCCATTGTTTCCTTTTCAGTGTTCAGAAAGGCGGCATGCCGGCCGCGGCCGCCGCGTTTTCGATGGGTACCGCGAAGCCGATACCGATGAATACCGATTGCTCGGTCGGATTGAGAATGGCGGTGATGATGCCGACCACCTCGCCTTCGGCGGTGATCAGCGGGCCGCCGGAATTGCCCGGATTGGCTGCCGCGTCGAACTGGATCAGGTTTCTTAATTCCTGCTCACCTTCGGGCGACTTGTAGTTGCGCTTGAGACCCGACACCACGCCGGCCGACAGCGACGGACCGATGCCGAACGGAAAGCCGACCGCAAATACATGGTCGCCCGGCACCAGCTTGTCGGTGGAACGCATGGTGGCTGCAACAAGGTCGTCCGGCACTGTATCCGCCTGCAATACGGCGAGATCGTTTTCAGGCTGTGTATTGACGACCGATGCGCCGGTTTCCATGCCGTTGGCGAAGGTAATTTTCAGGCGCTCGGAACCCTGCACCACGTGCAGGTTGGTCAGGATCAATCCCTTGTCGACGATGACGACGCCGGTGCCGACGCCATTCGGGTGCTCTTCGCCTTTTTCCTTCTTGTTATAGCCGGTGACGCGCACCACCGACGGCAGAACGGCTGCATACGCCCGTGTCGCGGGGGAGGGAAGCACCGCCGTTTCCAGCGTGCGCATAACGGCGAGATCGATATCCTTTTGCGTCAACTTGTACGGCAACGGATTGATGCCCACGAATAGTGCGGCCACCATTGCCGCGCCGAGCGCGCCGCACAGCACAAATACGGTGCGCGGCCAGCGGGCCAGCAGGGCGCGCACCCGCGAGCGCGGTTTCGGTGCCGGTGCCCCGAGCGCATCCCGGGACGTGTCGCTGGATGAATCCGGGGCGGGTTCCGGGATTTCGGCAGACTGTGTTGCGGCCGGTCTGCTGCCACGGCTATAGAGGGCGGTTCGGCGCATGGGGAATGGCGGTGCGGGGTTGTTGGTACAAGGTAGCATTCATAATCACGCTCGTATTGAGGTGTATCAGCCGGTTCTTGAAACTTGGATTGCGGGGAGTGCTTTTTGCTCCGGGGGGAGGCTTTTTTTTGCAATGCTGTCCGGCGCACTTTTGCACGACCGGCTTGTCATTCCCGCGCAGCGTCTTGCAAGGAATCTGGACGGCATGCTGTCCAACCGTATAACGCTACTGTCGTGCAAGTCAGTACGCGCCCTGCAAGGGGAATCCAGGGCGACGGAGTGTGTGCGGAGGTACATCATCTCTGTCATTCCCGCGAAGGCGGGAATCCAGGGCGACGGAGTGTCTCCGGTGATGCAATCTGGGTGGCTCTTCGAAGAGACAAGCCGGGACTGGCCCCGGCGGGCCACTTCCTTTTCTTGTCTCTCCAAGAAAAGGAAGCAAAAGAAGGCGACCGCGAGTCGCTGCCCCTTCGGGGGTGGAGCAGGGAATTCGGACAGCATGCTGTCCG
>NZ_DAIUCO010000267.1:0-6956 GCF_036846085.1 Noviherbaspirillum sp.
GCATGCACCCCATCGCGATCATGCCGATGCGGACCGGCCCGACGCGGTCCATCATGCGGGCGCCGATGATATTGCCGGTGACGCCTGCGGCGCCGAAGCAGAGGAACATCGCACTGATGATATTGGGCGTGGCGTTGATGAAATCCTTCAGCACCAGTGCCATGTAGGAAAAAATGACGAACATGCCGACTGCCTGCAACGCGGTGACGGAAATCGCGAGCATCAGCGGCGTGTTGCCGAACAGGCTTTTCCAGGCTGCCCGGTCCATCGCCGGAATGAAGAGGCGGGAGGGAATCTGCATCCATACGCCCACCGCGAATACCGCCGCGACCACGCCGACGAGTCCCATGGTCGGCCGCCAGCCGATATGCGCGCCGAGATAGGCGCCGATCGGCGAACCGACCACCGCCGCAATCGACCAGCCCAGAAACACCAGCCCGATGGCCTTGCCACGCTCTTCCGGCGGCACCATCAGGCCGGCGGTCGCCGCAGCCTGGGCAGTGAACAATGCCGCACCGACGGCGGTCACCATGCGTGCGAGCAGCAAGGCGTTGTAGCCGGGCGCCAGGGCGGCCAGCAGATGCATGACCGCGTACAAGACCAGCGATGCCGTCAACAGCTTGCGCCGCTCGATGGCGCTGGTCCAGCTCGCCATGAACGGGCCGCCGATGCAAATCGTCATCGCGAACGCGGAAATGAGCATGCCGATCGCGGCCGGCGACTCCGACAGGTCGGCGCTGAGCTCGTTGAGCATCCCGGGCACGATCATCACGCCGGTGCCGATGGCGAAATTGCCAAGAGTAAGTGACCACAGTTTGGATTTCATCGGGCAAGTGTAGCCAAAGGCGCACGACCGTGCTGAACGGCGTCCCGTGGCGCGATGTAAAGCGTTGTTCACAATTGCCGGGCGATTTCCCGGATTGTGTGCGCGCCGGTGCGCAAACAGTGCGCAAGCGGATCGCAAAGGTGCACATTCGCCGGCGATAGTTGGATATCGCACTACTTCGATACGGCACACGTCTTGCGTAACTGCACCGTCATTCAATCATCAAAGGGAGATCATCGATGGACCGTCACACCGTCACGCAGAAAATCATCGGCGCCAAAGTAAGGAAGGGCCTGAAGTGGAGCGACATCGCGGAGAAAATCGGCCATAGCAAGGAATGGACGACCGCCGCCTGCCTCGGGCAGATGACCTTCACCAAGGCGCAGGCCGAAGTCGCGCAAAGCCTGTTCGACCTCAGCGATGAAGAAGCCGCATGGCTGCAGATCGTGCCGTACAAGGGATCGCTGGCGACCGCAGTGCCGACCGATCCGCTGATCTATCGCTGGTATGAGATCGTGAACGTGTACGGCATGACCATCAAGGAACTGATCCATGAAGAGTTCGGTGACGGCATCATGAGTGCGATCGACTTTTCGATGGATATCCAGCGCGAGCCGGACCCGAAGGGCGATCGGGTGAATGTAGTGTTGTCGGGGAAGTTCCTGCCTTACAAGACGTATTGAAGGCAGTTCTGCGCAAGCGGTGAAACAAGCATATCGATGTTGATGTCGGGAGTCGTTCCCTGCACGACAAATTTGCTTGTCGACCCGCTTGCCATATCTGGGATGCCTGTCGAAGGAGGTCGGTCACTTCTTCCCTTTGTCCAGCGCCTCCGGATTCAGAATATTCACCGCCCTGCCATTCTCGAACTCCACCACGTTCTGAAACGCCGCCCGGAAGTACAGTTCGTAGCTATCCTGCTCCACATACCCGAGATGCGGCGTCGCCAGCACATTCTCCATGCGCAGCAACGGCGACTGCACCGGCAGCGGTTCGGTCTCGAAGACATCCAGCGCGGCATATCCAGGACGCCCTGCCTGCAACGCGGCATGCAAGGCACCATCCTCCACCAGTTCCGCACGGCTGGTATTGACGAACAAGGCATCCGGCTTCATGCGCGCCAGATCGGCTCCGGTAACGCAAGCGCGTGTCGCCTCGTTCAGGCGCAAATGCAGTGACAGCACATCGGCCTCGGCGAAGAATGCGTCTTTCGATGCGGCTGCGGCAAAGCCGTCCTCCAGCGCGCGGTCACGGCTCGGTTCGCGTCCCCAGATCATCACGCGCATGCCGAATGCCTTGCCATAACCCGCCACCAGCCTGCCGATCCGTCCGTAACCCCAGATGCCGAGCGTCCTGCCCTTCAGGACCCTGCCGAGCCGATTGTGTTGTGTTGTGACCGACGATGTCTGCCAGAGACCTTCGCGCAACAACGTGCTGTAGGGAAGAATCCGGCGCGAGGCCGCCATGATCAGCGTCCAGGCAAGCTCCGCCGGCGCCGGCGGATCGCCTGTTCCTTCAGCGATCGCAATGCCGAGCGCGGTTGCAGCATCGACATCGATATGGCCGCTGACCTTGCCCGTTTGCGATATCAATTTGAGGTTCGGCAGCTTCTGCAGCAGCATGCGCGGGAAAGCGGTCCGCTCGCGTATCAAAACCAGGACATCAAATCCCGCCAGCCGGATTGCCAGTTGACCAACACCGCGCGCCGTATTCGTGAACACTTTGACATCATGTTCTTTCAGCAACGCGAAGCATTCCAAATGGCGTACGCGGTCTTGATAGTCGTCAAGAATGGCGATCTTCATAAGCGTATTGTTTCCTAAGTAATTTTGCTTAGAAAATTAGTCACAAAAAGTGCAAAAGTGTAAAATCATATGTTTCGTAGCTTGTTAGCCGCCAGCCTCCGCGCCACCCCTGCAGAGTCCAAAGCTGGCCACTGGAGTGACGCTTTAGCGAGCTCCATTATCCGACAGACCGCCGTTCCGCTGCGGATCGACTTAGCAGATCGATCCGAACCAGCCCTGGAAACCCCAAACGACGATCCTGCCGTGCCGCTACACCCGGTTTTTTATTAGGCATTGGAGGTTTTATCGTGAATCAACCAGTCATGGGTGGTGTTACCACCATTACCGCCCCATCGTACGTCAAGCAGCAAAAACTCATCAATTGGGTGGCAGAAATCGCCGCCCTCACCAAGCCGGACAACATTTACTGGTGCGACGGATCGAAGCAGGAGTACGACCGCCTGTGCGCCGAGATGGTTGCCGCCGGCACAATGAAGAAGCTGAACGAGGCAAAACGCCCGAACAGCTATCTTGCGATCTCCGATCCGAGCGATGTCGCCCGTGTCGAAGACCGCACCTTCATCTGCTCCGCCAAGGAAGAAGACGCAGGCCCGACCAACAACTGGATGGCGCCCGCCGAAATGCGCAGCACGCTCAACGGCCTGTTCGACGGCTGCATGCGCGGCCGCACGATGTACGTCGTGCCGTTCTCGATGGGCCCGCTCGGTTCGCCGATCGCCCATATCGGCATCGAACTGTCCGACTCGCCATACGTCGCCGTCAACATGCGCACCATGACGCGCATGGGCAAGGCGGTCTATGAAGTCCTCGGCGAGGATGGCGATTTTGTGCCCTGCGTGCATTCCGTCGGCGCGCCGCTGCGTCCGGGCCAGAAGGATGTAGCCTGGCCATGCAACAAGACCAAGTACATCGTCCACTATCCCGAGACACGCGAGATCTGGTCCTACGGCTCCGGCTACGGCGGTAATGCGCTGCTCGGCAAAAAGTGCTTCGCGTTGCGCATCGCGTCCACCATGGGCCGCGACCAGGGCTGGCTGGCTGAGCATATGCTGATCCTCGGCGTCGAATCGCCGGAAGGGAAGAAGCATTACGTTGCAGCCGCTTTCCCGTCCGCCTGCGGAAAAACCAACTTCGCGATGCTGATTCCACCAAAGTCGTTCGAAGGCTGGAAAGTCACCACCATCGGCGACGACATCGCGTGGATCAAGCCGGGCGCCGATGGCCGCTTGTATGCGATCAATCCGGAAGCCGGCTATTTCGGCGTGGCGCCGGGCACCAACAGCAGCTCCAATGCCAACTGCATGGCATCGCTGCAGGAAAATACCATCTTCACCAACGTCGCATTGACCGACGACGGCGACGTATGGTGGGAAGGCATGACGAAGGAACCGCCGGCGCACCTGATCGACTGGCAGGGCAAGGACTGGACACCGGACATCGCCAAGCAGACCGGCGCCAAGGCAGCTCACCCCAACGCCCGCTTCACCGTCGCGGCGACCCAGAACCCGGTGATCGATCCGGCCTGGGACAATCCGGCTGGCGTGCCGATTTCGGCATTCATCTTCGGCGGACGCCGTTCGACCACCGTGCCGCTGGTGACCGAAGCCCGCAACTGGGTGGAAGGCGTCTACATGGCAGCGACCATGGGTTCGGAAACCACCGCTGCGGCTGCAGGACAGCAAGGCGTGGTGCGCCGCGATCCATTCGCGATGCTGCCGTTCATGGGCTACAACATGAGCGACTACTTCCAGCACTGGCTCGACATGGGCAAGAAGATTGCCGCCTCGCCTGCGGAACTGCCGAAGATCTATTGCGTGAACTGGTTCCGCACCGACGAGAACGGCAAGTTCGTCTGGCCGGGATTCGGCGACAACATGCGCGTCCTGAAATGGATGCTCGACCGGATCGAAGGCAAGGCCGGCGGCGTCGAGCACATCTTCGGCGTGACGCCACGTTACGAAGACCTGAAGTGGGACGGCATCGATTTTTCGCAGGAGCAGTTCGATCGCATTACCTCGATCGACAAGGCGGCTTGGGAAGCAGAACTGGCGCTCCACGCCGAGCTGTTCGACAAGCTGAAGTATCACTTGCCGAAGGCCCTGGAAGAAACGAAGGCGGAGTTGGAGAAGCGGTTGGCAGCATGATGGTGCGGTAAGCCTTCTCCCATGTATATGGGGGATGGAGGAGACACATAAAATCGAAGCGCGGCAGGGCAACCTGACCGCGCTTTTTATTTGTTCGCTGCTTTTTCAGGTTGCACCGCTTTTCAGGCCTGGCCTTGTTTGCCGGCATTTTTCGGTCAAGGCTGACCGGAACGGTGACTGCAACAAATATTGCGACCGCACTTGCCATTTTGCAATCTTGCAAGGCACACTACGCCCTGTCGCATGCCGGCGGCGGTCGCCGGTGCCACCAGATGGGGACCGAGTGACCACATTCATCCTGCTTTTCACCCTGCTGCTCGTCAGTGCTCTGCTTTGGCGGACAGTCTTCGTCAGGCAGAAAGAGCGGCAGGTGATCCGTTTCGGTTTGAAGGAACTGGTAATCGCCGTAGGGATCGCCGGCGTCATCGCTGGCGGCCTGTTCTATTTGTTGTTCAACACTACGCTGAGGATCGTATGAAGTTTCTTCTTGCAGCCGTTGCCGTCGCGACGCTTTCCGCCTGTACACGCATCGATACCGGTAATGTCGGGGTCGAACAAACCGTAGGGCAGGTGAAGCTGGAAGAACTGACGCCCGGCCTGTACTTCACACTGTTCAAGAAGGTGCATGAAATGACGGCCAAGGAAATGTCGATGGCGCTCAACGACATGAAGCCGAAGACCAAGGATCATCTGACCATGGCCGACTTCGACGTCGATGTGTATTACCGCATCAACCCGGGCAAGGTTGCCGACCTGTTCGTGAAGTACAACGGCGACGTGGTCGAGGACAAGAACGGCGACGGGATCGCGGCGCATGGCCGGGTGTTCCGCTCGGCGCGCGAGGCGGCGTACAAGGCCGCTAGCGAATACAATGCGCTCGACATGAACCGCAGCCGTACCGATCTGGCCAACCGGGTGCTGCACTACATGCAGGCGGAACTGAATCGGGTCGATCCCGAAACATTCAGCGTGACGGACGTCAATATCCGCTCGCTGGTGACCGATCCGGCGCTGGAGGCATCGATCAAGGCCAATGTCGAGACACAAAACAAGATCGATCAGAAACAAAAGGAGATCGAGCTTGCCAAACAGGAGGCGGAGCGCAAGCGGGTGGAGGCGGAAGGCGAAGCCCGCGCCAACAAGATCATCGCCGAGTCGCTCGACAGCCGCTTGATCGAACTCAAGCGCATTGAAGCACAGCAAGCATTCGCGAAGTCCGGCACCCATACGATCGTGATGCAGGGCGGCGCGACGCCACTGATACAAGTGAAGTAAATCAAGCATGCGCGGCGATCGTTGGACCCCGCATCGTGGTCCAACGATCGCTGCACCCTCTTCAATCCGTTTTACGCTTTTTGCACAAGGAAAACCGACATGGCCGGAGCCAGCCTGCTGACACTGCTTGATGACATCGCCACCATTCTGGATGACGTGTCCGTAATGACCAAGGTCGCGATGAAAAAAACCGCGGGTGTGCTTGGCGATGACCTTGCCCTGAACGCGCAACAGGTTTCAGGCGTACGCGCAGAACGTGAACTGCCGGTCGTCTGGGCCGTGGCCAAGGGATCGTTCAAGAACAAGCTGATCCTGGTGCCGGCGGCGCTGGCCATCAGCATCTTTGCGCCATGGGCCGTGACTCCGCTGCTGATGCTGGGCGGCGCCTTCCTGTGTTACGAAGGATTTGAAAAGCTGGCGCACAAGTTCTTGCACAGCAAGGAAGAGGACGAGGCCCACCATGCGCAAGAGGTCAAGGCACTCAGCCTTCCCAAGGAAGACTTGCTGGCATTCGAAAGCGACAAGATCAAGGGCGCCGTTCGCACCGACTTCATTTTGTCGGCGGAAATCATCGTCATCTCGCTCGGCACGGTGGCGACCGCAACCTTTGGCCAGCAGGTCACCGTGCTGGCGGGGATCGGGCTCATCATGACAGTGGGCGTCTACGGCTTGGTGGCAGGTATCGTGAAGCTGGATGACGGCGGTCTGTACCTGACCATGAAGAAAGGGGAGGGTGGCTGGTCCGCGCTGCAACGCCGCATCGGCAGGGGCATCCTGGTGGCGGCGCCCTACCTGATGAAGAGTCTGTCGATACTCGGCACCGCGGCGATGTTCATGGTCGGCGGCGGCATCCTGACGCACGGCATCTCCGTCGCCCATGAGTTCATCGAGCATGTTGCACACGAT
>NZ_DAIUCO010000268.1:0-6909 GCF_036846085.1 Noviherbaspirillum sp.
CCTGAGCCATCGCATGTGGTCACCCAACCTCACTACCCCCACCCTAGCCCTCCCCCTGAATGGGGAGGGAACCTGTTCACTTACAACCTATTCCTTTCGGTTTTACCAAGGAGTAGTTATTCATCTGCACCGTACTCTTCTTGTTATAGAACACTTTTTATCGTTTCAAACACACGTCAATCCACCATCCACCGCCATCTGGTGGCCGGTGACGAACGACGCCGCGTCGGAACACAACCATAACACCGCGCCGGCAATCTCGCCCGCCTCGCCGATACGGCCGATCGGGTGAATCTTGGCAATGCCTTTTTCACGCCGCGGCTCGCGCTCCAGAGCCCGTTCCATCATCGGCGTGCGGATCACGCCGGGGCAGACGCTGTTGATACGGATACCGGCCTTGCCGTATTCCGCCGCGGCGGTTTTCGTCATGCCGACCACCGCATGCTTGCTCGCCGCATAGATCGGCTGCAACGGCGCACCGACCAGTCCGGCCACGGATGCGGTATTGACGATAGCACCGCCGCCCTGCTTCAGCATCTGACGTATCTCATGCTTCATGCACAACCACGCGCCTTTCACATTAACGCTGATGATGCGATCGAACAGCGCCTCGTCGGCGTCCGCCAGCGGCTTGCTTTCCTCCTCGATGCCGGCGTTGTTGAACGCGCAATCCAGCCGGCCATAGGCGGCTACCGCTTTCGCGACCAGCGCTTCCACCTGCGCTTCCTTCGATACATCGGACTGGACGAAGATCGCCTCGCCTCCTGCCTGGGTGATCATCGCGACCGTCTCCTCGCCGGCCGGCGATACATCGGAAACCACCACGCGGCCGCCGGCCTCACCGAACGCCAGCGCCGTCGCGCGGCCGATGCCGCCGGCGCCGCCGGTAACCAATACCACCTTGTTTGCAAATAACTGTTCCGCCATGCCATTCCTCATTGAGTGTTCAAACGCAACAAGGAATCCCGTGCATAATCGCTTGCGGATGCGCGGGATTCCTTTGCTTGAGCAAGCCGGTTCTCCGGCTGCCTGCCCGGCCTATCGTTTCAGCGTCTTGTACTTTGACAACTCCAGCTTGCCGATCTGGTTCCGGTGCACTTCATCCGGGCCATCAGCGATCCGCAGCGATCGCGCGCCGGCGTAGGCATGCGTCAGGAACTCGTCCGTCATGCCGCCGCCGCCATGCGCCTGGATTGCCCAGTCGATCACCTGGCACGCCATGTTCGGCGCGGCCACCTTGATCATGCCGATCTCCTTGGCGGCGGCCTTGTTGCCCACCGTGTCCATCATCTGGGCGGCATTCAGCACCAGGAACCGCGCCTGGTCGATCATGATGCGTGCCTCGGCAATGCGTTCCAGAGTCACCGTCTGTTCCGCGACCGGCTTGCCGAACGCCACGCGTGTCAGCGTGCGCTGGCACATTTTTTCCAGGGCACGTTCGGCCAGGCCGATCAATCGCATGCAGTGGTGGATGCGGCCCGGTCCGAGGCGGCCCTGCGCAATTTCGAACCCACGACCTTCGCCGAGCAGCATGTTGGATGCCGGAACCCGTACGTTCTCGAACACGATCTCCGCATGGCCATGCGGCGCATCGTCGAAGCCCATCACCGGCAGGTGCCGCAGGATATTCACGCCCGGCGTATCGCGCGGCACGATGATCATCGATTGCTGCTGGTGCTTGTTGGGGTTATCGGGATCGGTCTTGCCCATGAAAATGAAGACCTTGCAGCGCGGATCGTTGGCGCCGGACGACCACCATTTGCGGCCGTTGATCACATATTCGTCGCCGTCGCGCTCGATGCGGCTTTCGATATTGGTCGCGTCCGACGACGCCACCGCCGGCTCGGTCATCGCAAAGCAGGAACGGATCTCGCCGTTCAGCAGCGGCACCAGCCATTGCTTCTGGTGTTCCGGCGTGCCGTAGCGTGCCAGCACTTCCATGTTGCCCGTGTCCGGCGCGGAACAGTTGAACACTTCCGGCGACCAGCTCGCGCGTCCCATGATCTCGCACAGCGGCGCATATTCCAGGTTGGTGAGGCCTGCCCCATGCTCGGATTCCGGCAGGAACAGGTTCCACAGTTCCGCCGCGCGCGCCTTCTTCTTCAACTCTTCCATCAGGACGGTCGGCACCCAGGCATCGCCCTTGCGGCGGTTCTCCGCGATCTCTCCATGGAACTTTGCTTCATTCGGATAGATATGCTCATCCATGAATGCGATCAGGCGCTTCTGCAGCTCTTGTACCTTGGGGCTATATTGGAAATCCATTATTTACTCCGGTTAGTGGTGCGATGTATGCACGATGATTTATTTTCCGATTTCGATATTGCGTGCGGTGGCCAGTGCCGTTGCGCAGAGCGTTTCCTCGCCGCCGCGCACCGAGAAGACGTCGGCTGCGCACACCGTGATCAGCTTGCCCGGCGTGATGACCCGGCCACGCGCGACCAGACGATCGCCGTTGGCGGGACCAACGATCTTCAGCGTGCAGTCGATGCTGGCGTTGATCCACCCGGGCTGCAGCGTGGTGCCCGCAGCGGCGATGGCGGCAAAGTCCGCAGCGGCAAAAATTGCCGTTGCCTGCATCTGGCCGGGACGGAAACTTAGCTCCTGCCGGTACGGAATCTCGAGAGTGACTTCGCCGCGTTCAATGCCGATGAATTTCAAACCGAGGAACTGCGCCATCGGCATGGCAAGCACGATCTTTTCGAGCGCCTGCCTTGCCTGCGGCGGCAATGAATGCGGTGAATCGCTCATGGAGATTCCTTTGTCGGTAGGTCGGTAGAAGTGCGGGATCAGCCCACCAGGTAGCCGCCGTCCACGTTGAGGCAGGTGCCGGTGGTGTAGCTTGCAGCGTCCGATACCAGGTACAGCACCGCGCCCGCCATCTCGTCCGGCTTCGCGACACGCCGCTGCGGCACACGCGGCATCAGCCGCTTCAGCACTTCTTCGTTATGCATCAGCGCCGATGCGAACTTGGTATCGGTTGCGCCGGGCAGCAACGCATTGACGCGAACGCCCGACGAAGCACACTCTTTCGCGAAGGCATGCGTCATCGACATCACCGCCGCCTTAGTAATCGAATAGATGCCCTGCTGATCGCCCGGAACGATGGCGTTCACCGACGCCACGTTGACGATGCTGCCGCCGCCGTTCTTCTTCATCAATTTCGCGCCAAGGACCGAGCTGAAGAAATAGCCGCGGATATTGACGTCCACCGTTTTCTGGAACGCCGACAAGTCGGTGTCGAGAATATGGCCGAAATACGGGTTGGTCGCCGCGTTATTGACCAGGATGTCGAGCTTGCCATGCTTGCTTTCAATGGCCGCGAACAAGGCTTCGATCTGCGCCATCTCGCCGATATGGCAGGCGATCGCTTCCGCCGACCCGCCGGCATCGCGTATCGCCTTCACCACTGCCTCGCAGCCATCCAGCTTTCGGCTGGAGACGACGACATGCGCGCCGTAAGCGGCGAGTGTTTTGGCGATGGATTCGCCGATGCCGCGGCTGGCGCCGGTGACGAGCGCGATCTTGCCGCTGAGGTCGAAGAGATTTGGTGTGGTCATGATGTTCCTGTCGATTATCGATAAGTGATGGTTTCGGGCTGGCCGAGTGCTTCCAGGTGGGCGAAACTGTTCAGGTAACTCAGCGTCAGCGCGCCGGGCCGGAACATCAGCCGTGTAACGGCGGAGTTCACCAGCGACCAGTTGAGTTCGGCTACCTGGCGATCAGGAAAGCCGAGCACGTGCTGGCATAGCGTCGCGATCGTGCCACCCGAAGTGAAGACTGCAATGTTCTGCGACTTGCCAGCGCTGGTGATTACGCGTTCCAGTGCAGCGATGCAACGCGTGCGGAAGACCGACCACGGCTCGCGGTACTCGGCGTCGTGCTCGCCGCTCATCCAGCGCGCCATTGCCTTCTGGAAAAGCCCCTGGAACACGTAGCGGGCGTTTGGCGTCTCCGCGAAAAATTTGTGCACGGCCGCCGGATCGTCGAACGCGGGACGATGGCGGACCAGCACTTCATGGTGGTCGTATTCATTGAAGCCGGCGTCGGTCTCCCACTGCGCATCCAGCAGCAGGACTTCCGGCATGGCGGCGGTGCAGGCCTGCGCGGTCTGCTGGTGCCGCTTCAGGTCGCCGGTGACGACGCGGTGGAATTTCTGCTGGCATTTGCCAAACCATTCCCCGAGATGCCGGGCCTGTTCATGGCCCATTTTGGAGAGTTCGTCGTAATTGGCGCTTCCGAACGACGCCTGGCCATGACGAATCAGGTAAATCTGTCCCATGAAAAACCGCCTTCACAATCATTACTCATCAGTTGTGAAGAGCTTAACTTCGGGAATAGAATCTATCAAATGAATAGTTATTATCAGCTTCCATCAATTTCATGCATATATCCAGAATCGACCTGAATCTGTTCACGGTCTTTGAAGCGATCTACACCGAAGGCAGCGTCACCCGAGCGAGCCAGAAGCTGAACCTGACCCAACCGGCGATCAGTCATGCGCTTGGACGCCTGCGCACGATGTTCAACGACCCGCTGTTTATCCGGCAGGGTCACACGATGGTGTCGACACCACTGGCCCGCAGCATGATCGAGCCGGTGCGCCGTTCCCTGCGCGGGCTGGAAGTCACGCTGAATGGACTGGACCGTTTCGATCCGGCAACCACGCCCAAGCAATTCAAGCTGGCGTTGCGGGATGTACTGGAAGCGACCATACTGCCGCCGCTGATCCAGCGCGTCAGCAGCAGCGCGCCACTGGTGGACCTTGCCGCCAGCCAAGTGGATCGGCGTGATCTCGAAAGTGAACTGGCGGCGGGGACGCTGGACGGTGCCATCGATGTGCTGCTGCCCTTGTCCAGCGACATCCTGCATACCCGCATCGACCAGGACTCGACCGTGGTGGTCGCGCGCAGGGGACACCCGGCCATCAACGGCACACTGGATCTATCGACCTACCTGAAGCAGGACCACATCCTCGCGAGCTCGCGCCGCAAGGGCCTAGGACTGGAGGATTTTGAATTGAGCCGGTTCGGCGTTGAAAGGCGCATCCGCCTGCGATGCCAGCATTACTTTGCCGCCTGCCGGGTGGTCAGCCAGACCGACCTGATCCTGACGATGCCGGGCCGTTATGCGCGTATTGCCAACCAGCAGTTCGACAACCAGATCCTGCCCTTCCCGCTCGAAGTGCCGGCCTTTGACGTGTTCCTGTACTGGCATGCGAACGTGGACAATGATCCCGCCAACCGCTGGCTGCGGGAGCAGATCATGCAGTCGTTTGCGAATTAACCCGCTTTCGGGTGGGTCATGTCTTCCGGGCGGACCCATTGGTCGAACTGTTCGGCTGTCACGAACCCGAGCGCAAGCGCCGCTTCCCGCAAGGTGCTGCCATCGCGATGCGCCTGCTTCGCAATCTGCGCCGCACGGTCGTAGCCGATATGCGGCGCCAGCGCCGTCACCAGCATCAGCGAACGCTCCATCAGCTCGGCGATGCGGTCATGATTGGCTTCGATCCCCCGCACGCAATGCTCGTCGAAACTCTTCATGCCGTCGGCCAGCAAGCGCACGCTCTGCAGGAAATTATGGGCGATCAGCGGCTTGAACACATTCAATTCGAAATTGCCCATCGCCCCGCCCATGTTGATGGCGACATCATTGCCGAACACCTGGCAGCACAGCATCGTCAACGCCTCGCACTGCGTCGGATTGACCTTCCCCGGCATGATCGAACTGCCCGGCTCATTCTCGGGAATGCTGATCTCGCCCAACCCGGAGCGGGGACCGGACGCCAGCCAGCGGATATCGTTGGCGATCTTCATCAGCGCCGCCGCCAGCGTTTTTAGCGCACCGTGCGCTGCCACCATTGCGTCATGGGATGCGAGCGCGGCGAATTTATTGGTAGCGCTTTTGAATGGCAGGCCGGTGCTGCGTGCGAGTTCGGCGGCCACCCTTTCACCAAATTCGGGATGAGTGTTCAGGCCGGTCCCGACCGCCGTGCCGCCAACGGCGAGTTCGTAGAGTCCAGGCAGCATGGCGTTGATGACGGATTCGGCGTGGTCGAGTTGTGCGACGTAGCCGGAGAATTCCTGGCCGAGGGTGAGCGGCGTGGCGTCCTGGAGGTGGGTGCGGCCGATTTTGACGATGGAGTTGAAGGCGGAGGATTTTTCCTCCAAAGTATTACGCAAAGCTTGCAGCGGCTCGATTAATGTCTGCGTTACTGCGGTTGCTGCAGCAACATGCATTGCCGTGGGAAAGATGTCGTTTGAAGATTGGCCTAGATTGACGTCATCATTTGGATGGATAAGTCGCTCCTGCCCACGGCGCCCGCCGAGCAATTCGGATGCACGGTTGGCTAGGACTTCATTCATATTCATGTTGCTTTGGGTGCCGGAGCCTGTCTGCCACACTGACAGGGGAAATTCGGAGAAGTGATTGCGTGCGATTACTTCTTCTGCGGCGGAGATTATGGCATCGGCTTTCGGCGGCGCCAGCTTTCCCAAGTCGCGATTAACCGCGGCACAAGCACGTTTTACATGCGCCAGATCGGTGATTAGTTGATTCGGAAGTATTTCGGTTGAAATGCTGAAGAAATGTAAGGAGCGCTGTGTTTGGGCTCCCCATAATTGGTTATCAGGCACGTCGATATCGCCGAAAGTATCGTGTTCACGTCGAGTTTTCACTGCAACCCCACAATTCAAATTGTGCATCCTGAAGCAAATGAAGATGTTAAAGAAATGGACAATCGCCGATATCAGACATTGCATTGAATGCAATGGTTCGCCATGCAGTCAACGATTTCCAGTGCCAGCCTGCTAATTTCCTATACAGGCACTGGATACCACAAGGAAAGAGGTGGCCCCGGAAATTCGGACATTAGGATAAGTGGTGGCTTTGCTTCACAATCTTGGCCGG
>NZ_DAIUCO010000269.1:0-6887 GCF_036846085.1 Noviherbaspirillum sp.
CAGCACACCACCCGCACCGAATGCAAGAAGGCGTCGCATCGCTTCGGCATGCAAGTGACCGACGAGCTGCCGCTGGACGTCTTCCTGGCGCTCAACCGCAAGACCTTCGCGCGCCAGGGCCTGGCCGTGCCGTACTCCGACGCGTTCGTGCGCCGCTTCGACGCCGCCTGCGCGGAGCGCGGCTGCCGCGCCGTGCTCATCGCCGCCGACCGGCATGGACGCCCGGCCGCCGGCTTGTACATGGTGTGGGATGAGAACAGCGCTTACGGCCTCATGGCCGGAGCCGACCCGGAAATGCGGCATAGTGGCGCGGCCAGCCTGTGTTTCTGGGAAGCGATACAGCGGTCATCGCGGCTCACCCGTCGTTTCGATTTTTCCGGCTCGATGATGCAACCGGTCGAGCGCTTCTTTCGCGGATTCGGGGCGTCCCTGATGCCGTACTCCTGCATCAGCAAGAGCCCGTCCCGGCTGATGCGGCTGCGGCAGGGCATGCTGTTTGCCCTCAAGGATCAATGATGTTCATTGTTTCCTGTCCCGACAACTGCCGCGCCGAGCGCCGCTGGATCACTTCGGTGTTGATGGAGTCGTTTCTGGGATTGCGGTACGAGCTGCGCTTCGAGCCCCAAGCCGAGCCACGGAGCTATGTGTGCATCCAGGCAGACGACCGCAAGCTGGAGATCGCCGACGATTTCCTTGCACGGGCGGAAGGGAACTGGATGTCCGAGGCGTCGCTTCCGGAAATGCCGCTGGCGCTTTGGGATATCGGGGGCGAGAGCATCGCGCCCAACCTGACCGACGCGTCGCTGCCGGTGCTCTTCGGCACGCCGGGATTCATGCAATACGATCAAGGGGCGCGGATCGGCCTGGATATTTTCGGCGCGGCGTTCTTCATGCTTTCCCGCTACGAGGAAGCGGTGCCGGGGCAGCGCGATGAGCACGACCGGTTCCCCGCCGCTGCATCGGTGGCATACCGCGGCGGCTTCCTGCACCGGCCCATCGTTGACGAGTACGTGGAGCTGTTGTGGTCGGCGATACATCGGCTGTGGCCGCAGGTAAAGCGCAGGCGGCGCACCTATGCGACGGTGGTGAGCTGCGATGTCGATCATCCTTACCATCCCGGCGCGGCATCCTTGCGCCGCATGGTGCGGCGCTCCGCCGGCGAGTTCATTCGTACGCCCTCGCTATCGACCGCGCTCGGACCGCTGCGCAATTATGTCGCCAGCCGCAACGGCAACTGGCGTCATGACCCCTACTATCACGCGGTCGACTGGATGATGGATGTCAACGAGAAAGCAGGAAACCGTGTCGCGTTTTATTTCATCCCGGAGATCACCGACAGGGCGATGGACGGTGTGTGTCCGATCGGAGACCGCGCGGTGACATGGATGCTCAAGCGCATCGCCGCACGCGGACACGAAATCGGCATTCATCCCGGCTATCGCAGCTACCAGGATGCCAGGCATATCCTGTCGGCGAAGAACAGCCTGCAGCAGGCGCTTGACAAGGCGGGCATCCGCCAACAGGTGGCCGGCGGACGCCAGCATTACCTGCGCTGGTCGACCAGGACGCCGGCCGCATGGCATGCCGCCGGGTTGCACTACGACAGCACGCTGAGTTATGCCGAGCGGGCCGGGTTCCGCTGCGGCACCTGCCATGAATATCCGATGTACGACCTGGCGGAAAGGAAGCCGCTCTCGCTATGGCAGCGCCCGCTGGTCTGCATGGAGTCGTCGGTGATCGTGTACGCCGGTCATGGCCATACCGACAAGGCGCTCGACTGCATGCGGCAGCTCAAGCAGGCGGCGCGGAAGGTTAATGGCAGCTTCACGCTGCTCTGGCACAACTCCAGCCTCGAAGCGGCGGCGGCCAGGGATATGTACCGGGAGATCATCGCATGATGCCGGCCACGCTCCTGCCGGAACCCCATCCGCCCGGGGCGCACGACCGGCAGCGGCCCGCCATGTTCTCCGGCGAGACCGTTGCCAATCTCGCCTTCCTCGCCTTGTTTCCGGGGTTTTTCTTTTATCAGTCCGCCATCGGCGCCGGCATCATCGGCCCGGTACTGGGCGGCTACTTCTCCCTGGTCGCATTTGCCGTGCTGCCGCCGCTGCTGTTTGTCTACGGGTCGAACGTCATGGCAAGCAGGCGTTTCTTTACCGGCGCAGACCTCGCCTTCTGCTGCTTCATTGCCTACTTCCTGTCCATCGTCGCGCTCAACTATGCCGGCGGCGCCGAACCCGACGTATCGACGCATCACGCTTTGTCGATCAGCCACCTGGTCGCCGTCTTCATCATTTTCCGGCTCGCCGATTTCCATCGCCGGACCATGAGACGGGTGACGCTGCTGTCGCTGCTGCTGATGTCGATCGTGATTTTCATGCAGTCGGGCGAGGGAAGTTTTTACCTCGACAACAAGGCCGACGGCGACGAGTCTTCCGGCCTGGCCACGTACCAGGGCTTCGCCCGCTCGTACCTGGTCACGCTGCTGGCGGTAGCACCATTCGCCGTCACGCGCCGGGGGCGGATCGTGCTGTATCTGTTCGCCGTGCCGGCGCTGTACCTGAACGGCGCGCGCAGCGAATTGCTGGTGTCGATTGCGCTGGTCATGGCGATCGAAGTCTTTCACGCCCGGCACAAGCTGACCGTCCTGATGGTATTCCTTGCCCTGTTCGGCGCGGTGCTCTGGAACGCGGATGAACTGATCCGCGTGCTGCCGCACAACAGGACACTGGAACTGCTGGAGTCGTTCTCGTCGTCGTCGGTGGAATCGCGCAACATGCTGTTCGCCCATGCGCTCGAGACGATAGGCCGTTACCCGCTGCTGGGTGAATACGGCGGCTATTTCGCGGTCCATGGACCAGGCTCGTATGTGCACAATATTTTCTCGGCCTGGGTCGACATCGGCCTGTTCGGCTTCCTGTATCTCCTGTTGATGATCCTCGTGCCGACCGCGCATCTCGGCATGGAAATCGGCAGGACGCGGAACCTGCAGAACCGGTTGCACCGGCAGGAGCTGCTGCTTGCCTTTGGGGTGTTGTTCGTCACCGTGCTGATGGTGTTCAGCGCGAAGAGTTTCACCTACATGGTGATCGGCGGCGCGCTCGGCAGATACGCGCATTACAGGAGCACTTATGTCACTGGCACATATCGCCCACCTCACCTCGGCGCACCCGCGCGACGATTCACGCATTTTCCACAAGCAATGCCGTAGCCTTGCAGCCGGCGGCTACGACGTCACGCTCGTGGTGGCGGACGGGAAGGGAAGCGAGGAAAGAGACGGCGTGACGATACGGGATGTCGGCCGCTCCGGCGGACGGATCGCGCGCATGCTTGGTACGACAAGGCGGGTATACCGAACGGCCGTCGCGCTCGATGCCGCAATCTATCACCTCCACGATCCGGAACTGATTCCGGCCGGCCTGCAACTGAAGCGTCTCGGAAAGCAAGTCGTCTTTGATTCGCATGAGGATGTGCCGAAGCAGTTGCTCGGCAAGACCTATCTCGGGCCGCTGGGGCGCAGGCTGCTGCCGGGTGCATTCGCAATCGCCGAGCGGCATGCATGCCACCGCTTCGATGGCATCGTCGCGGCGACCCCCACTATCCGGGACAAGTTCATCCGGATCAACCGGCACACCATCGATGTCAACAATTTTCCGCTATTGGGCGAACTCGGCGCCACGCAAGCGGATGCGTCATGGAGCGAAAAACGCCGGCAGGTGTGTTACGTCGGCGGCATCGCCGCAAGCCGCGGTGCACGCGAGATCGTGCATGCCTGCGCGCTGCTGACGTCCGATGCACGCCTGAGCCTGGCCGGCGCGCCGTCCGAGCCGGGCTTGATGGAAGAGCTCAGGCGAACAGGCGGCTGGAGCCGCGTCGATGAACTTGGTTTCGTCGATCGCGCCGGGGTAAGGGATGTGATGCGGCGATCGATGGCGGGTTTGGTGACGCTGCATCCGCTCGTCAATTATCTCGATGCGCTGCCGGTGAAGATGTTCGAGTACATGGCGGCCGGCATACCGGTGATCGCCTCCGGTTTCCCGCTCTGGCGCAGCATCGTCGAAGGCAACGGTTGCGGCTTGTGCGTCGATCCGCTCGATCCCGGTGCGATCGCCAAGGCGGTCGATTTCCTGGTCACGCATCCCGATGCCGCCCGTCGCATGGGCCAGAACGGCAGGCGGGCGGTGCTCCATCACTACAACTGGTCCAGCGAGGAGAAAAAGCTATGCGGCTTCTATGCGGCTTTGGCCTGACATTCTTGTTGCACCGCTCCTTGCGCGGCCTTGCCATGGTCGGGCTGCTGTGCACCGGCGGCATGGCGCTTGCCGATGGCGGGCGTTTCGATTGCGGCGGCCAGACGGAGGCGGAAATCTGGTCGCTGTGGGACAGGGAGATGCGCGGCGTCGTCGAGCAGCGCCTGTTGCGGGACCGGCTGGCGCAAGGAGATGTGTATGCGCTCTACGACCTTCAGTCGTACACGCAGAGCCTGGTGGCGATGGCGCGTCGCTGCGGCCGCGCACAGCGGCTGCTGGAAATCGCCGCGCTGGCCAGAACCGCCTATGATGCGCTCGAACCGGGAACGGCTTTCTCACGGGGCCGTCGCTGGGTGTGCCGTGGTGGCGAGATATGCAATCGCCGCAACAAGCTGGGCGGCACGGAAGTCATGCTGACCAGCGTGCAGTTTCTCGGCATGACATCGGCGCTGGCCAATGCCCTGGCGGTGACGCCGGGCGACGGCGCCGTGAAGGCATCCGGTTTCCTGCATGACACGATCGATATCACGGTCGAGCATCTGCTTCGCTGGGGGGATGACAAGGCGCTGGACACTCTCCGGGCCGATCTGCAGGCGACGCCGGCCGACGTGAGGCCGGGAGTGACTACCCATCTCTTCACGGACAAATCGTTGTGGATGATCGCCATCTATGCGGAACTGGCAGGCGCAATGCACGCCGCCCGTGGCAGGGAAGGTGCCTGGACCGCCATCAGCGATGCAGACATGCAACGCATGACATCGCATATCGGTGCGCTGCTGGCCTTGTTCGGCAGCCGGATCAGCTTTCACGCGCCGCCCAACACACGCGCCGGCAACGGCAATCTCGCCGACCTCGACCGCGGTTTCTGGCGGCTCTACAAGGACAGCCGCTATGCCGGCTATGAAGAGCAGAACAAGCCGGTCGAGTGCAGACCTGACGGGAGTGGAAAGTTCAGCATGCAGGTACGGGTGCCGGACGACACCGTGCCGGTGCGCAAGGACACCGGATGGGACCTCAGCCATGCGCGCCGGCTGGTGCCGGCGCTGGACGCACTCGAGCGAAACCGCCAGGCGCTGATGGCGGTGTTTCGGCTGACCGAACGCCAGCTGCCGCCGACGGGTCTGGCTGCCGCGTTTGCCGGTACGCTGGTGGCGGTAGTGTGGAACGGCGACATGTCGCGTCCGCTGTTCACCAACTACCTGAGCGGTGCGAACGGCTGGTACCGCGTCGCCTATGACAACGGCACCGGCCAATGCCGCGAAGGCCAGCCGCCCTACGGATTGTCGCGTGCCTTTGCCTTCGGCGGCTATGCCGCCTGGGCGCGCCACCAGCCGATCCTCGGCACGCTCGGCCGCCGGTTGCTCGAACTCGCGGACAGCGACCCGCGCTTCATCGAAGCGCACTACGACTTCCTGCTGCCGGGCAGCCCCCGCGCCGCACAGGGCAGGCTGATGTTTCTTCCCTCCCTGGTAGGCACCGACCGGCCATGAGAGTCCTGATCGTCAATCATTATTCCGGCTCGGCCGAGCTGGGCATGGGCTACCGCCATTTCTACCTCGCCAAGGAAATGCAGGCGGCCGGCCATGCGGTCGCAATCGTGGCCTCGCGCTTTTCACACCTGCGCATCCGCCAGCCGGAAACACGGCTGGCCGACCCGCACGCCGGCTGGAACGACCACTGCGGCATTCCCCACCTGTGGCTGGGCGGGCGACCATACCACGGCAACGGCTTGCCGCGGCTTCTCAACATGATCGAGTTCGCCGGCGACCTGTGGCGCAGGGCCCCCGGGATCGCGGGATGGCGGCCGGACGTGGTACTGGCATCGTCGCCGCATCCGTTCGCCGTCTACGGCGCGGTGCGGCTGGCGCGCCGCGCCGGTGCGCGGCTGCTGTTCGAGATCCGCGATCTCTGGCCGCTCAGCCTGATGGAACTCGGCGCGATTCCCGCCCGCCATCCGCTGATGCGCGCCATCGATCATGCCGAAGCCTTCGGCTGCCGCCACGCCGACAAGGTGATCTCGCTGCTTCCCTGCGTCGACGAGTATCTCGCCTTGCGCGGCGTCGGGCGGGATCGGTGGATCAATATTCCGAATGGCGTCTGGTTACGTGAATGGCGCGAGCCCTGGCCGGCGCTCGACGCCGGTACGCGCGACGCGCTCGCCGCCTTGCGGGCGCAAGGCAGGTTCATCGTCGGCTATGCGGGTTCGCATGGGCTCGCCAACGCGCTCGATACGCTGGTGGACACCGCCGCCGCGATGCGCGATGAACAGGTCGCGTTCGTGCTGGTGGGCGATGGTCCGGAAAAAACCTTGCTGCGGCAGCGGGTGGCGGCCAAAGGATTGCGCGACGTGCACTTCCTCGATCCGGTCGGGAAGGACCAGATCCCGGCGCTGCTGCAGTGGTTCGATGCCGCATATATCGGCTGGCACCGACAGCCGCTTTACCGGTTCGGTATTGCGCCCAACAAGCTGATGGATTACATGATGGCGGCGCGGCCGGTGGTGCATGCGGTGGAGGCGGGGAATGATGCGGTCGGTGAATCGGGGTGCGGAGTAACGGTGCGGCCGGAGGATCCGCGGGCGGTGGCGGATGCGGTGCGTGGATTGATGCGGCTGGATGCGGGAGCGCGGGCATCGAT
>NZ_DAIUCO010000270.1:0-6807 GCF_036846085.1 Noviherbaspirillum sp.
GCTGTCCGAATTCCCTGCTCCACCCTTCGCGGGAATGACAAGAGTACCGTAAAGGAATTTATGAAATGAGTTCTTGACTCAATTGCACGCCCGCGTAGGTTTTCCCCTACGCCCCGCCATCAAACATTCACTACAAAACATCACTGCCATCCACGATGGCGGACCGGCCGGCGCTCGCCGATACTTCAACCATAGTCGATCCGCCGGAAGAGCCATCATGATGACAGCCCTGCAATTCACCCCGCCCGAACAGATGCACAAGGCAGCGATGCACGCGCCGGAGCCGAATCATTGCGCCTCCTGCAGCCTGCACAAGCTCTGCCTGCCGACCGGCCTGCAGGAAGCGGACATGCAGCGGCTCGACAAGATCATCGGCCGCCGCCGCAAGGTGCAGCGCGACGGCAATCTTTACCGGATGGGCGATCCGTTCACCAAGCTGTATGCCATCCGTGTCGGCCATTTCAAGACGTATCAGATCAATTCCGCCGGCGAACAGCAGATCACCGGCTTCCAGATGCCCGGCGAACTGCTCGGCATGGATGCCATCGGCGCGGGCCGCCATCACTGCGGCGCGGTGGCGCTGGAGGACAGCGAAGTCTGCGAGATTCCCTTTGCCAGGCTGGAGGAATTGTTCGCCGAAATCCCGACCTTGCTGCGTCATTTCCATCGCCTGATGAGCCAGGAAATCACCCGCGAACAGAATGCGATGCTGCTGCTGGGCGGCATGCGCGCCGAACAGCGGCTGGCGGTGTTCCTGGTGAACATCGGTGCGCGTTACGCCGCGCGTGGCTATTCGTCGAACAAATTCCAGTTGCGCATGATGCGCGAGGATGTCGGCAACTATCTCGGACTGACGATCGAAAGCATCAGCCGCATGCTGTCCCGGTTCAAGAAGGAAGGTTTCCTGAAAGTGTCGAATCGAGAGATCGAAGTGCTGGACCCGGTACGCCTGAAGGAAGTGGCGGCGGGAACGGCGCATGTTCACTGACGGCGTCCCGGAAGTTCGTCGTCCCAACCCAGGTTCGTAAGAGGTCATCATGCTGGCATCGCTCTGGTCGCCCGATCTTTCCCTTGGAAATCCGTCGATGGATACATCTCACAGCGAGCTGCTCGACAAGCTTGCGCGGCTGTTCGACGTGTCCGATGCCGACTTTCCGGCGCACTACGCGGCGATGGTTGCCCGTATCGAAAGCGATTTCCGGGAAGAGGAGGAGCTGATGGAAAAAATCGATTTCCCCGGCATACACCATCACCGCGAGCAGCATTGTGCGCTGCTCGGAAGTCTTCACCGCGCGGCGGGCGCGGTCATGCAGGGCGATGTCGAGCTGGGACGCCGGACGATCGCCATTCTGCCGCAATGGCTGATGGCGCATATCTCGACATCGGATGCCGGCCTGGCCTTCGCGCTGCAATTCCGGCACGAGGAAATTTTCTAGAGCGGTTTGCGCAATGGAGTGCGGAAGACGCGTCTAGAGCGCTTTCGTCCTGACTGTACCGCCGATCCCGGACGCTTTGCCAGCGGCACGGCGTTGTGCGGGGCCGCCGAGGCTTCCTTGCCATGGCCCGCCATGTCGCGTCAGCACCCTTGCAGGGCGCGCATCCGCTTGCACGCGGATGCCGTGTCGCGGGCGGGCAGCATGCTGCCCGAGTGCCCCGCTCCGCCCTTGTTCCGCGGGCAAATCATCTCGGCCTCGTCTGGCACAGTCAGACCGAAAGCGCTCTAGGCACTCAGGACGGCAGCCAAAGATCCTTGGCCATGCACAGCGCATCCTCGATGCCCTGGTAATACCGTTTCCGCTGGTGCATCTCCCGGAACCCGCTCTGCCGGTAGAACGCAATCGCCCCCGCATTGCCTGCCCTGACTTCAAGCCGTATCAGGTCGATGCCGGCCACCCGCGCCGTGGCTTCCAGCCATGCCAGCAGGGCCAAGCCGACGCCCTTGCGGCGCTGATCGGGATGCACTGCAAGCAACAGGATATGCGCTTCGCTTTCCGCATACTTCATGATGGCAAAGCCGGCCAGGCGGTGTTCATGCCGCACCACCGCCACATTGGTTGACCTGTCGGCAATGCTGTTGGCAACGCGCCGCGGCGTCCAGCTCCACGACAGGCCTTGCTCGATCACATTCCGGGACAGCAGGGAAATGCCCGTTGCGTCACCCGGGACGGCAAGCCCGACTTCATGATTGGCAATCATCGCGTATCCACGCTCCCGGCTGCGACTCAGGCGCGCACGTTCCGGAACCGATCCGGAAACGGGGTCGACATGCCGGGTCCGTCACCCTTTTGAAACAGGCTCTCAGATGTTGTACTGGTCCAGCACGATTTTTGCCGATTCGGCGATATCCGCCCCGATCAGGCTGATCGGCTTGTCATCCGTGTCGGCATCCTCGGCATCGGCTCTCTTGGCCAGCGCCATCAGGTGCTTGCGCACGTGCCGCGCCAGCGAAACCCGCTTGGTCGACTTGTTCAGCAGGTAATGTCCCTGATAACGGAAGCCGTCCTCAAATACGATCTGGAAGTCGCATTGGTCGTATCCGGTATCCGGCGCGCAGTCAGACCAGTCGTCGAGCACCTTGTTGGCGGCCTCGAGCGACGACACCCTTGCTTTCGACGGCAGCCCATCGACACGTTGTATCAATATACGGGCGATATCCACCTTTTCAGTTGCATCCGATTCCATGTTGTCATCCAGTTTTGCGGTATTCATTGAAGTAACAGTGACGCCGCTTTGATGAATTTCAAGGTGCTTCAACCCAAACAAAACGGTGAAGCATGCACAGGTTTTCATCAGGCCCGCTGTTACTCACTATTACTTTGTCTCGGACAGGGATGTGAAATCAGGCAAACTTCCGCCGCTCTTCACCCTGTACGCATCTCCCTAGCTGACATGGACAATGCATGTAAGTTCGGCATCTTTAAAACCAAAGTTAACCGATCATTCCAATTCGGCAACGATTTATGCAATACTCGGCGCGGGACACTTCGGGTTATCAATACGTCAATTTCAATGTACCAATTCAATGGCCTTCCTTTTCCTGCTGCGTAATACACACGCAATCACGGCCGCAGTCAGGTGCAGCGCCGGATTGTTCATTCGGCTTTTGTGCATTGGATCGTCGTGTTTCCTGCTCCTGTTACCGGCGGCGAACGCGGAGCAGGCCATCGTCGATATCCCCGCCGATTTTCAGACGCGCGGCCTGGCGTCGGAAGTCGACGTCCTCGAGGACCCTGCTCAGGCACTGACTGTTGCACAGGTCGCCGGGCGAGATTTCGAAAAAGCATTTCTTCCGCAGCGCGGATCCGCCAACCTCGGCTACACCGGCTCCGCGTACTGGCTGCGGATCAAGCTGCGCCAGCCGGCCCCGATCGACCGCACCGTGTTGCTGGAGGTCGAGTATCCGCACCTGGACCATGTGTCCGTATTTCTTCCAGCGACGGGCGCTGAAGGTTTCGTCGAGAAGCGCACCGGCGATTCAACGGTGTTTTCCACCCGCGACATCAACCATCGCCATTTCGTTTTCAAGGTCCCGCTCGACGGCACCGATGTCCGTACCATCTATGTGAGGATCGCATCCGGCGGCACGGTCACCTACCCGGTCAGGCTCTGGTCACCCGAAGCGTTCCACGACGCACACACCCTGGAACTGCTCATCCTGGGCATTTTCTACGGCATGCTGGTGGCGATGGCGTTCTACAACCTGTTCCTGTACCTGACGGTCCGTGACCGTGTGTACCTGTATTACGTCGCCTTCATCGCCTCGGTCGGCATGCTGATGTTTTCCCTCGACGGCCTCGGCTACCAGTTCATCTGGACCGGACTGCCGGCCATCGTCAACTGGACCAACTCCACGCTGACCTGCCTGACGCTGATTTTCGTGCAGCTCTTTGCGCATGAATTTTTGTCGCTGCCGAAAACCTCGCCGCGCATGGGCCGCCTGATCCGGGGACTGATTTATCTTATGCCGGCGGCGTTCGCGCTGACCGCATTCGGCGGATACAGCGTGGCGATGCGCACCATGCTTCAGCTCGGGCTGATCTCCCTGGTCGTTGTCGTGTCCTGTGCCGTCATGTCGTGGCGTGCCGGTTACCGGCCGGCGCGGTTCTTCTTCATCGCCTTCGGCATCGAGATACCCGCTGCCGGCATGCTGATGCTCAGCAGTATCGGCATGCTCCCGACCAACTTCCTGACGGTGCATGGCCTGCAGATCGGCATCGGTATCGATGTGCTGTTGCTGTCGATCGCGCTGGCCGACCGCATCAACGCCCTGAAACGCGACAAGGAGCTGGCCCAGGCGGAAGCGCTGGCAAGCCAGCAGCGTGCGCTCGCCGACCTGAAGAAACACGAGGAAGCACTGGAGAAACGCGTCGAGGAACGAACCAACGAGCTGCATTTCCTGGCAAATACCTTGCGCGACGAGATCCGCAAGAAGGAAGCGATCGAGGTCCAGTTGCGCGAGAATGAACAGCAGATGCGGCATCTCGCTCACCATGACGCCCTCACCGGGCTGCCGAACCGCATGTCGCTGCAGGAGCGGTTGACGATGGCGATCCAGCAGGCCCAGCGCAACGGCACAAGTGTCGCGCTGCTGATGATCGATCTCGACAACTTCAAGCAGATCAACGACAGCTGGGGCCACAGCGCCGGTGACGCCGTTCTCTGCACCGTGGCCCGCCGGCTCCAGGCCATGGTGCGCAATGTCGACACGGTGGCCCGGATCGGCGGTGACGAATTCGTCGTGGTGCTGTCCGACGTCGATTCGGATGCCGACGCGCTGCTCGTCGCCGAAAAAATCCTGACCGCATTATCCGAGCCGGTATCGGCGTTCGGCGCCACCTACCAGACCTCGCCGAGCATCGGCATCAGCCTCTTCCCGCGCGATGGAACGAACCTGGACGAACTGCTCAAACGGGCCGACACCGCCGCCTACCAGGCGAAAAAGGCGGGCAAGAATACCTTCCGGCTCGCCATGTCCTGAGCGGAAGACGCGCTCCAAAAAGAACGGCGGCGCCAGCCAGGCCGGCGCTGCCGCGACAGGATGGTACCGGCTTGCGGATCAGACGTTCATCACTGCGACCGAACGCACATTGAGATAGGCTTCCACCGCCTCCGGTCCGCCCTCGGAGCCGTAACCGGAGTCCTTGATGCCGCCGAACGGCATTTCGGCCGACGGCAGGGCGGGCATGTTGATCCACAGCATGCCCACCTCGACGCGGCGCGCCAGCAGGTCGGCATTTTTCAGCGAACGGGTGAACGCGTAACCGGCCAGGCCATAGGGCAGGCGATTGGACTCGGCGATCGCTTCCTCCAGCGTGTTGAAACTGCGGATCGCCGCCATCGGGCCGAACGGCTCGTCATTGAAGACTTTCGCTTCGAGCGGCACATCGCCCAGGATGGTGGGTTGCCAGAAATTGCCCGCATCGCCGAGGCGTTCGCCGCCGGCGAGCACCTTCGCGCCGCGCTCGACCGCATCCTTGGTGAATTCCGCCATGGCGGTCAGCCGGCGCGGGTTCGCCAGCGGCCCCATCTGCGTGCCTTCCGCCAGGCCGTCGCCGACCTTCAGGCCTTGCGCATGCTTGACCAGCGCCTGCTCGAAATCCTTGCGGATGCTTTCATGCACGAGGAAGCGGGTGGGCGAAATGCAGACCTGTCCGGCATTGCGGAACTTGGCGGCGCCGGCGGCCTTTACCGCCAGCGCGATATCGGCATCCTCCGCGACAATCACCGGCGCATGGCCGCCGAGTTCCATCGTCACCCGCTTCATGTGCTGGCCGGCCATCGCGGCGAGCTGCTTGCCCACCGGCGTGGAGCCGGTGAACGTGATCTTGCGGATGACGGGATGCGGGATCAGGTAGCTGGAAATCTCGGCGGGGTTGCCGTAGACCAGGCCAAGCACGCCGGGCGGGATGCCGGCATCGGCGAAGGCCTGGATCAGCGCCGCCGGGCCGGCCGGGGTTTCCTCCGGTGCTTTCACCAGCATCGAACAGCCGGCGGCCAGCGCCGCGCCGACCTTGCGCACCACCTGGTTGATCGGGAAATTCCACGGCGTGAACGCCGCCACCGGTCCGACCGGGTCCTTCAGCACCATCTGGCGCACCGCCAGGTTGTTGCGTGACGGCACGATGCGGCCATACACGCGGAAGCCTTCTTCGGCGAACCATTCGATGATGTCGGCCGCGGCCAGCGCCTCGCCCTTGGCTTCGGCCAGCGGCTTGCCCTGTTCCTGCGTCATCACGCGTCCGATGGCGTCAGCGCGCTCGCGCATGAAGCCGGCGGCCTTGCGCATGATCTTGCTGCGCTCCGCAGGCGTCATGTCGCGCCAGGTTTCGAAACCCTTCTGCGCGGCTTCCAGCGCCTTGTCGAGGTCGGCCCGGCCGGCATGGGCGACGCGCCCGATTTCCTTGCCCGTGGCGGGATTGTGGATGGCCAGCGTGCGGCCGTCGGCGGCGTCCTGCCACTGGCCGTTGATAAACAATTGCGTATTCGGATAGGTCATGGTGTGCTCGCTTTGCCCAATGCAGGAAAAAAGGATCAAGCCGCCGCGCGCCGTCCGGCAGCCCTGCGTGAACCGCCGGTGGCGATGATGCGAACGGATGGTGCGGTATATCGGAGTATTGGCGGCGATGATGGTTGCCGTCGTCAACGCCTGGATTGTCAGGATACCGCCGCGGCGGTTATCTTCCGGTAGTCTAGCAGGGACGCTCATTACGGGTGCGCGGCCCCGATGCGTCCACGGGGAGCCGGTGACTAGGCGCAAGGATCGGCGCAAGACGCCATGCCGCGCACCGGCCTCCCCTATAATCCAGT
>NZ_DAIUCO010000271.1:0-6782 GCF_036846085.1 Noviherbaspirillum sp.
TCTTTTCCGGCAGCGTCCAAGCGGAATTCAACACCATCCAGCGCGAACTTCAAGGAAGCAACTTGCACCTCTGACACACATGCCTAGCATGACAGCTCCTTCCCCCTTCCAGGGGGAAGGCTGAGATGGGGGTAGTGAGTTTGATCAATTAAATTCGCTAGCTCAATCTCACTATCCTCACCCTGCGCCCAACACCTCGTCCTACAAACATGGGGAGGAAATCATTCATGCACACAGACGTAAATTAAGTCACTTCCTCACCACTCCCGCACCAGCCTCCGCAGTCGCCGTCCCAGCCTGCAACACCCGTGCCGCCGCACCCACCTTTAAATTCCCCAGATTGTTCTTCACCACCAATTCACCGTTCTTCAGCCCGCTCACCACCTCCACCGCGCCGCCTTCGCCATCATCGCCGCGCAGGCCGAGCTCGACCGGCTTCTGGGTGACCGTCCCGTTTTCAATCGCATACACGAAATTACGCCCGTTGTTGCGTACCGCCGATTGCGGCACGCTCAGCACATCGGCTTTCTTCGCCAGAGCCAGCTGCGCTTCGCCGAACATGCCGACGCGCAGCACGCCTTGCGGGTTGTCGATCTGGATATAGGCGAGGATGGAGCGGGAGCCGGCCTGGGTGGCAGGGTTGATGCGCACGACCTTGCCGGCCAGCGGCGCGCCCAGGCCTTCGATCCTGACCTGCACGTCCTGGCCGAGCGAGACGTTCATGATGTCGGCCGTCGGGACCGCCGCTTCCAGTTCCATCCTGCTCAGGTCGACCACATCAAGCAGGCGGTTGTCCGGCGATACCTTCTCGCCCGGCTGCACCATGCGGCTGCTGACCAGCCCGGAAATCGGCGCACGGATCGTCGTGTCGGCCAATGCCTTTTGCGCAACTTCCAGCGCGCCTTTTGCGGATTCGACATTGGCACGGGCGATGTCGTACTGACTGGTGGCGGTGTCGAATGCGTTCTTGGAAATAAAGCCTTTTTCCAGCAGCGCCTTGTTGTTGTCGCGCGCCTTGACGGCGATGTCGAGCTGGCCGCGTGCCGCCGACAATGCTCCCTTCGCCTGTTCGAGCCGTGCCTGGTAATCGGTGACATCCATGCGCACCAGGACCTGGCCGGCCTTGACCGGTTCGCCTTCACGAACCAGCACTTCCCGCACCTCGCCGCCGACGCGCGCCTTGACCGCCGCCTGGTTGACGGCGCGCAGTGCGCCCGACAGCGGCAGCAGCTGCCGCAGTTCGCGCGGCTGCACGGTGGTGACGTCGGTCGGCAGGAATTCGAGGACGGCGGCGGCTTGCGGGGCGGTCAATGCCGCAGCGGGCACGGCCTGTGCCTTCTGCCGCTTCAGCATCGCCGCGCCGGCACCAGCCAGCAGGACGCACAGCGCGACGACGATCCAGAAAGTACGACGTTTCAACATGGGAAATCCATTCAATTCGCCGCCGAAGATGGATCGCGCAGCAAGCCGTTCAAGAGGAGATCGATGAAACTTTCGAGATAATCTTCCGGTGAAATCGGGTCCGACGCGCGGCAGGTGCTGAAGGAATGCTTCCACATCATCAGCATGATCATCGGCGCGCAGATCACATTGTTTGCCTGCTCCACGTCGACCTGCCGGAACTCGCCGCTCTTGATGCCGCGTTCGAGCATGCGCTTGATCATGGCATTGCCGCGCGAGATGACTTCGTCGTGGTAAAACTGGGCAACTTCCGGAAAGTTGCCGGATTCCGCCATCATCAACTTGGTGATGCCGGACAACTTGGTATTGCCGATGCGCTCCCACCATCCGAGGATGATTTCGCGCAGCAACTCGGGGCTGGACCCTTCATGGCCGTCGATGATGCTTTCCGCTTCACCGATCACCGGCACCACGTTTTCCCGTACCACTGCCTTGAACAGGTCTTCCTTGTTGGTGAAATAAAGATACAGCGTGCCCTTGGAAACGCCTGCCCGCGCAGCCACATCGTCGAGGCGCGTTGCGGCATAACCGCGCTCGACGAACAGGTCGAGTGCAGCCGCCAGCAGTTCCTGCGGACGTGCGTCCTTGCGCCGTTCCCAGCGGGGTTTTGAGTCGTGTGGCATTGTCTATGTCAAGTAACTTACTTTTGAGTCAGTAATATAAGGGCGTATTGCTCCAGCGTCAAGGCGGGTCGACCGTCCGCTGTTTTTCTTCTCGCGTCTTTGTATCAGGGCATGTGCTGAAGCGATACAAAACGAAAAATCCGGTTCGGCGAATGCCAGTAGAATCGAGCCATTTCCTGATTAGTGCGGCTTTTATGACTTGGTTGAAAAAAGGGTGGCTGTGGCTGGTGATTGTCTTGCTGGCAGCACTTGGTGTTGTCGGCTGGAACGCATGGCAAAAGAAGAATAACGAGCCGCAATATCGAACCGTCAAGATTGAAAAAGGCGCCATCACCGCCAGCGTCTCCGCCTCCGGCACGCTCAGCCCGGTGGTGCAGGTGCAGGTCGGTTCGCAAGTATCCGGCCAGTTGAAGGAAGTCCTTGTCGATTTCAACAGCGAGGTCAAGCAAGGCCAGTTGATCGCCCGCATCGACCCGCAGACCTTCGAATACCGTGTAAGCCAGGTGCAGGCCGATGTCGATGCCGCGCGTGCACAGGTGATGACCCAGCAGGCCAACATCGCCGCCCAGCGTGCCGAGGTGTCGCGGGCCGAAGTGAATTTTGCCGATGCGCGGCGCGACCTCGAACGCAAGCAGCAACTGGTGGAGAAGGGTTTCATTTCCGCCGCCGAGCGCGACAAGGCGCAGGCCCTGGCAAACTCGCTGGCCGAACAGGTCAATACCGCGAAGGCGCAGGCTAATGTCGCCGTGGCCAATGCGCGCAATGCCGAGGCGGTGGTCAAGCAGCGGGAAGCCCAGCTTGCACAGGCCCGGGTCGACCTCGAACGGACGGCGATCCGCGCGCCGGTCAACGGCATCGTGATCAAGCGCAGCGTCGAAAAAGGACAGACGGTGGCGGCCAGCCTGCAGGCGCCTGAATTGTTCATCATTGCCGAGAACCTCACCGACATGCAGGTCGACACCGCGATCGACGAATCCGAAATCGGCCGCATCCGCATCGGCCAGAAAGCCAGCTTCACCGTTGACGCCTTTCCGGGCCGCACGTTCGAGGGAACGGTAAAGCAGATCCGCAAGGCGGCCCAGAACGTATCGAACGTCGTGACCTACACCGCTGTCATCAGCGCCGCCAATCCGGGCAAGGACCTGCTGCCCGGCATGACGGCCAATGTCCGTGTCGTGACCGAAAGCCGCGACGATGTGTTGAAGGTGGCCAATGCCGCATTGCGCTTCCGCCCTGCGGCCGCGCCGGGAGAGAAGTCGGCGGCAGCACGGCCGGCGGCGAACAATGCCGCGAACAACGCGGCGGGCAATTCCGGCGGTCCGGGCGGCCAGATGCGGGCGATGCGCGAGCGGCTGGAAAAGGAACTGCAGTTGTCCGATACCCAGAAAGCCAAGCTGGACGGCATTTTCGCCGCCATGCGCGACAAATCGATGGCCGCGCGGGAAGCGCCGGAAGGCGAACGGCAGAAAATCATGGAACGCAACCGCAGCGACATGCGGGCGCAGATCGCCGAGATGCTGACGCCGGAGCAGAGGAAGCAGTACGACGACATCGTTGCCGAGACCGCCGACCGGCGTGGAGGCGGCGGCACGCGCGGCCGTCTCTATGTTCTGGACGAGAAAAAGCAGCCGAAGGCAATCGAGGTGCGCTTCGGCCTCACCGACGGCACCAGCACCGAGGTGATTTCGCAGAATATGAGCGAAGGCACGGAAGTCATCAGCGGCACGGTGCGGTCGCCGTCGACCGAAGCGCCGCGTCCGCCGTCCGGTCCGCGCATGTTCTGATGGTGCATTCATGGCATTGATCGAAACCCGCAACCTGGTCAAGGAATACGTGATGGGCACCAACACCGTGCGCGCGCTGCGCGGCGTGTCGGTCGATATCGACGAGGGTGAATTCGTCGCCATCATGGGCGCTTCCGGTTCCGGCAAGTCGACCTTCATGAACCTTATCGGCTGCCTCGACCTGCCCACCAGCGGCGACTACGAACTGGCCGGCGATCGCGTCTCGGCGCTGCCGAACGATGCGCTGGCGGCCATCCGCAACAAGCGCATCGGTTTCGTGTTCCAGCAATTCAACCTGCTTCCGCGCACCACCGCGCTGGATAATGTCGAGCTGCCGCTGCTGTATTCCGGCATGCCGGCCGCCGAGCGCAAGCCGCGGGCGATGCAGCGTCTCGAGGAAGTCGGCCTCGGCGCGCGGACGGACCATCACCCGGCGCAGCTGTCGGGCGGACAGCAGCAGCGGGTGGCGATCGCCCGCGCGCTGGTGAACAACCCGTCGCTGATCCTCGCCGACGAACCGACCGGTGCGCTCGACTCCCGCACCAGCATCGAGATCATGGCGCTGCTGCAGCGGCTGAACCGGGAAGGCATGACGATCGTCATCGTCACCCACGAGCACGACGTCGCCGCGTTCGCGTCGCGCATCATCGCCTTCCGCGACGGACTGGTCATCAGCGACCAGCCGAACCGGCCGCATGATGCGCAGGCCGAGCTGCAGCGCCTCGATGCCGGAGCCACCGCATGAACCTGCTTGCGACGCTGCGCATCGCATTGAATGCACTGCGCGTCAACAAGCTGCGCTCGATGCTGACCATGCTTGGCATCATCATCGGCGTGGCGGCGGTGATCACCATGATCGCCATCGGGGCCGGCGCGCAGGCGCGGGTGGAGGATCAGATCAAGAGCCTCGGCTCCAACCTGATGATCGTCATGCCCGGCTCGACCACATCCTCCGGCGTGCGCCTCGGCGCGGGCGCGAACCAGAACCTGACCGAGGATGATGCGGCGGCGCTGGTGCGCGAGATTCCGGAAGTCCAGGTAGCCGCGCCGTCCAGCCGCGGCACCCGGCAGATCGTCGCCGGCGGCAACAACTGGTCGGCCTCGGTATACGGCATCAATCCCGACTACCTCGAAGCGCGCGACTGGCCGCTGGCCTCCGGCCGGATATTCGAGCCGCATGAACTGGCCGGGTCCGCCAAGGTGGCACTGATCGGGCAAACGGTGGCGACGCAGCTGTTCGGCGACATGGATCCGATCGAACAATCCATCCGCATCAGCAACGTGCCGTTCACCATCATCGGGGTGCTGGAACGCAAGGGGCAGAGCATGCTCGGACAGGACCAGGACGACGTCGTGATGGTGCCGCTATCGACCGCGCGAAACCGGCTGTTCGGCAATATCCAGGGCAAGCTGCGCCGCGTGGGGACCATCCAGGTCAAGGTGCGGGAAGGCGCGGACATGAAGCAGGCGGAGGAGAGCGTCAGGGAGGTCCTGCGCCAGCGCAAGCGCACGCCGCCCGACCAGGAAGACGCTTTCACCTTGCGCAACCTCACCGAAATCCTGCAGGCGCGCGAGGAATCGTCGCGCATCATGGCGCTGCTGCTGGCGGCGGTGGCATCGGTATCGCTGCTGGTGGGGGGGATCGGGATCATGAACATCATGCTGGTATCGGTGACCGAACGCACCCGCGAAATCGGCCTGCGGATGGCGGTCGGCGCGCGCGCCAAGGATATCCTGACGCAGTTCCTGGTCGAAGCCGTAACCCTGTCGCTGATCGGCGGCCTTGTGGGTATCCTGCTCGGTGCCGCCGGCTCGTTCCTGGTGGCGCATTTCGCCGGCTGGGCGACCCGGCTATCGCCGGAGTCCATCGTGCTGGCAGTGGGATTTTCCGCCGCCATCGGCATCTTTTTCGGTTTCTATCCGGCACGCAAGGCGTCCCGGTTGCTGCCCATCCAGGCATTGCGTTATGAATGAATTCGTTTGCCGTCCCGGTTGTGGCGCCTGCTGCATCGCGCCGTCGATTTCATCGGCCATTCCAGGCATGCCGGACGGCAAGCCCGCCGGGGTGCGCTGCGTGCAACTTGACGAACGCAACCGCTGCCGCATTTTCGGCAAGCCCGAACGGCCGGCGGTCTGCGGCAGCCTGAAACCGTCGCCGGAAATGTGCGGGGAGCGCAGCGAGCATGCGATGCATTATCTGGCGATGCTCGATGCCCTGACCGCCACCTGAGAACCGAGGATAAACATGACATCAAGGTCTTTTCGATATCTGCTCGCATTGTTCGCGGTCTTCCTCGCCGGCTGCGCCACGCTGCTCGGCCCGCGGCAGGTTGAAGTGCCCCTCGCCACGCTGGAGAAGGCCCTTGCCAGCCGCTTCCCGTTTAACAATCGCCTGCTTGAATTGCTGGATATCACCATTTCCAATCCGCGTGTCACGTTGCAGCCGGAAACCAACCGCATCCTCACCAACCTCGATGCGGTGATCGCGCCGCCTTTCGTGAATCGGTCCTTCAAGGGCAGTTTCGCGATCTCCGGCAACCTGCGCTTCGATCCTTCCCGCAGCGCACTGGTGCTCGCCGAGCCGCGCGTCGAAACCGTCAATGTCGACGGCCTCGACAACCGCTACGGCAGCCAGATCGGCAAGATCGGCAGCCTGCTTGCCGAACAGGTATTGAAGGACATGCCGCTCTATACCTTCCGTCCCGAGGATCTGCGCTACGGCGGAACCGACTACCTGTTGTCCAAAATCACGACAAGACCGAATGGTCTCGTGGTAACCTTCGAGCCGGTGAAATAGTAGGCATAGGTTAATTCATCAACGGATTGCTCCTTCCCCCTTTCAGGGGGAAGGTTGGGATGGGGGTAGTGAGGTCGAGCTAACGCATTCGGTAGATCAACCTTCACACCCCCACCC
>NZ_DAIUCO010000272.1:0-6732 GCF_036846085.1 Noviherbaspirillum sp.
GCACGTGGCAGGCCAGCGGCAGTTGCTGGTGCATTCGGATCGCCCGCAGTCATGCCGGAAGCGCGCAGCGCGCGCCAGAATGCAGCCTGCTCTCCGCCGTTAGTAAAAGTTTGTGCAGCCGTGATGACCAGTGCGCCGTCACCGTTTCCGCCAGCAGTGCCAGCCCAGCCTCGTGCTGTCATGGTAGGTGCTGACTCGTCGCCCGGGATAGCACGATAACGGTCGTAATACGAATTGTACGCAGCGGAAATGCCGTTCATGTCGTTCACCACCGACTTGATCCGGCTGTTCTCGATCATTTCCTGGCCCTTCAGCACGCCGCCCAGCAGCAGGCCGATGATGACCAGCACGATGGCGATCTCGACCAGCGTGAAGCCGGACTGGCTTCTTGTCATTTGTTTCATGTTTTCTCCCTGGGGATGTTGTGTACGGTATTGTTGCTACGGAGCAAAACTTACCACAACGCAACAGGCACGCAAGATGTCTATTTAATTTACATGTGGAAACAATGCCGCGGGGCCATATTAGACGCCGACAGGGCGACGTGAAACTTCAGGCCGCCTTGTTTGGTGCGCTGGGCATGCAGCGACGCATTGCACGCCGCCAGCCGTTGTTTCGCCTGGTACAGCCCGATACCCAGCCCGGCCGGGTGGCTGCTCCAAAACGGCTCGAACAGCCTTTCCATGTGCTCCACTGGCGACGCGTCAACGGCTTCGATGGTAATGTCCGTGCCGCCGTTGCCATTGCCAGTAATCGCAACCCTGATTTCCGGCCTGCCTTGCCGTTCGCGCTCCGCCAAATCGCTGTAATTCTTGAAAATGTTGTCGAGCGCGGTATCCAGCGTATTCTCCGGCACCCGCAGCCGCGCGGAGCCGTCGATCGTGCAATCCAGGCGGTACAGCGCGCACAGGGTGCGGATTTCTTCCTCCAGGTCGACGGTGCGGGACGGTGCGTCCGACAGCCGTCCGGCGGTCAGCGTCCCGACGATCCGGTCGGCCCGGTTGCGCATCATCGGCGCCGCGGTGCGCAGGTAGTCGAACACCTGCTGTTCCTTGCCCGGCGGGACCGAGGCGAGCTGGTCGGCCATGAGCTGGATGAATTGCGCGATGTTCTTCATGTCGTGCTGGAGGAACAGGTTGAGCTTCGACATCTGGGCGAAGGTGGTATCGGTCGCATTGGCCTTGATCAGCATGTCGGTGCGCAGCAGCAGCAGGAAGGTGGCAATGAGGTTCTCGCCGAAATAGCGGCGTTCGCCGCGACGGACCGGCTGGTATAGCGCGATCGACAAACTGGTCTCGGCGACATCGATACGGTGCTCAATGCACACGCCCTTTGTTGTTCCGGCCTGTTCCTCGATCACGACGCCGAACCAGTCGAGCCGCCAGGCAATGCCCGCCAGCCCGGCCTGCGACAGCAGCGGCCAGGCGTTGCGCAGCAGGGCCGGCGTGTCGAAGCGGTGCTGTTCGTTGAGCCGGATCAGGGCAAGGCTGATGCGGCTGGCATTGCGCGCCTGATACCACAGCACCGCCAGCACGGCACCGATGGTGGCGCCGGTCAGCAGCAGGTAGAGCTGGATCTGCTCAATCATCGCGCTCGATGCCGAACTTCTTCATGAAGTAATAGATGTTTTCGCGCTTGACGCCGAGACGCTTGGCGCTCTGATACACATTAAAGCCGGTTTCCTTCAGTATCTGGCGCACCAGTCTTTCCTCGGCGTCGTCGCGCAGGCCTTTGAGACCCTCGCCGACTTGCGCATTAACCGCGATCCGGGTGATGCCCTCGCGCTGCAATTCGCCTTCCTTCTGCAGGAACAGTACGGCGCGCTGCACCGCCCGCAGGATGGCGTCCGCCGATGCCGGCTTGGCAAGAAAATCGAATGCGCCTTCGCGGATGGCTTCCAGCGCGGCCGCTTCCTGGTCCTGTCCCGTCAGCACGATGGTCTTGACCGTCATGATCTCGGCGTCGATCGCCCGCAGCGTGGCGATGCCCTCGATGATCTCGTGGGCATGCGGCGGCAGTCCGAGATCGAGGATCACGATGCGGATGCCGGCGTCGGCATGCAGCTGGCGCAGTGCATGCTCGCGGCAATCGGCCTCATGCACCCGGAAGTCATGCAGCTCCAGCGTACCGCGCAGCATCATGCGCAGGGCCGGGTCGTCTTCCACCAGCAAGATGCTAGCGCCGGTCATCGGGGCGCCGCCTGTTCGGTCGGCTTCTTCCGCATCGCCTTCAGCCGCTCGTCGAGAAAGCGCAGCTCGTGCGGATCGGTGATCTGACCGCTTTGCAGCAGGCCGCCAATCAGGATCTTCGCGCTGTCGATCTCGTTCATGTCTTCCAGGATGAAGATTTCCATCTGCCTGGCCCAGTTCGGCACATTACCGCCGGTCGCCTTCTCGCGGATCGCACGCGCATAGCGCAGCGCCAGCGGCAAATCCTTCAACTGGTGCTTGGCGACGATGGTGGCGTGGGCCAATGCCGGCCACCGGCGATCCGGGTCTTCTGCAAAACGCCGGTGCACGAACTCCAGCATGCGGCGCTTCCGTGCGTCGTCGGCCACCTCCGCATACAGCCGGCTGGCTGCCAGCAGCGGGTACTGGCCACGGGGATCGAGGTCAACGACACGCTCCAGCCAGGTTTCCAGTACGGCGTAGTCGAGCTGGCGAAAGGGCAGGCTGATGCCGGGCTGGTTGTCGAATGCCTGTATGTACAGCATGAGAAGCTTGCCCAGGCCGATCGGTTCGCCGACACTCGCCAGCCGCAGCGTCGTGGCGGTGGGCGGCTGCGGCAGCGCTTGCGCGGCGGCTTGCGGTTCAGGCATTGCAACATGCCAGCCGATCTGCAGCGCCAGGCCGGTGCCGAGCAGCGCGAGTGCCGCCTTCGGGACGCAGGAGACGGGGCGTTCGCGCATGCTAGATGTTCCTGCGGTAGAGGTCGAACAGCGCCGCGCCCCCCGCGAGGCTCAGGAAGATGGCGGTCTGGGCGAGCAGGCCGGGAACGTCGCTCCAGGCGCCGGTGTGATACACCAGCCATTCGGTCCGGGTGAATTGGTCCAGGTGCGGCAACAGCATGCCGACGGTGTCCATCACCATGTTGATGACAGTCTGGGATGCGCCGCCGCTCGATGCATGGCCGATCAATTGCAGTGCGGCCACGGACCGCGCCATCAGGTAGAACGCCATCACGGCGCTCAGTGCGGTCATGACCTGGTTAAAGGTGATCACGCATAGCAGGCTGAAGGCGGCGATGAGCCACAGTTCGCACAGGAGCGACACGGTCCACAGCGCCGCCTGCATGCCGGGAGCGAAGAACAGCATCAGGCCGCCGAACAGCAGCGCGGGCAGCAGCGCCAGCAGGCCGAAGCCGGCCAGCTTCCCGAAGTAGTAGCCGGCGCGCGGCAGGGGCAGCGCGAGAATCAGTTCCAGGCCTTTGTCGTTGAATTCGCGGATCATGCTGGTGACGATGAAGGTGGCGAGCAGAAAGACCGACGCGAAGCGGGCGAAGGCGGCGAGGATGGCGACCTGCACCTGGCGGCTTTCGGCGATCGCCAGTTCGTTCAGGAAGCCGCTGAGGCCGATGCCGGCGATGGCGACGGCGAAGAACAGCCAGACCAGCCGGTTGCGCAAGGCTTCGAGCAGGGTGTAGCGGGCGATGGTGTGGATTTGGTGCAGCATGGATTGGTGTACAAAAAATGGTTAAGCGCTGTTCTGGTATTGGCTGGCAGGTTGCAGACGCCTACAACGGCGTCGCAAACGCCGCGACGATATCTTCATTGACGCAGAAGCCCGCCGACGCGCGCGAATTGCCGCTGCTGATTCTTCCGTCATCCAGTTTCAAATCCACCTCCGACAGGATATCGCAGGGCAGGTTATCGAATTCGATCAGGTTGCGGATGGTGGCCGGGATCGGACTGTCCCCGGCGGCGATCACCGAGCCGGCCGCGGCGGAATTGCCGACGATGCGCACAGTGCCGAACCGGCTGTTCAGCCGGCCGTCCCCGCGGATGAAACCGGCATGCAACAGGTGCAGCGGTGCCGAGATGGTTTCGGAGACCGGGGAGGGATTGCTGCCGGACGGCGCCGGCAGATCGATGATGCCGTTACCGTTGCCGCCCGCATCGACATTGGGAATCTCGTTGGCCTTCAATGGCCAATCGCCCGGCAGGTAGTGATACCGGTCGCGGAACGCGTGGGCGGCGGACGACAGGTCCTTGGCCATGGCGATCACATCCTTCGTTTGCATGCCACGGACCAATGACCGGCCTTGCAGCACGGCGCCGAGCAGCAGCCCGATCACGACAAGGACGAGCGCCGTCTCGATCAGGGTGATGCCTGCATGCCGGCGCGTGACAGGGATGCTGGATGCGTTCATGCCATGGCTCTCGGATCAGGGAAGTTTGGCATCGATGGTGCCTTTGCCGACGTAGTCGACAAGGTCGTCATAGCCGAGGCGCGGATCGGTGAACGGCGGCACCGTCAGGGGCGCCTTGACGAAGCTGCCGGTGGCCGCGAGGTTGGCTACTTCGTTGGTGCCGAGGCAGGCCGGTGCGACCGGCGTTGCGGGTGCGGCGGTCGCCACGGTGGTGCAGGCCGCGCCGACGCCTGCGGAATTATTGAAAAATGCGGTGTTGTTGCGGCCAAGCGAATATACGACGAACGGCGCGTCGTTCACGAGAAGGGCGCCGGACTCGTTCCTGACAGTGATGTCGCCGTCCTGGGCACGGAAGGCATTCTTGTTCGGCGTGTTGGTCAGGTTCTTCGTCACCCGGTACTTGTAGCGGTTCGGAATCGCCGCGGCGGCCGGCGGCGCCGTCACCGCCCAGGGATCGTTGGCGGGCACGCTGAGCGTCACCCAGGGCACGTTGCCGATCTCGCAATTGTTGTCGGCCACGCCGTCATTGGCATTGGCCCCGTTCGGGCAGCCGGGCTTGCCGGTGCCGTCGCTGTCGGCATTCGGCAAGCGGCTGTTGTTAATTGCATAACCGATCAGGGCATTCTTGATCTCCTCGATATCCCGCGCGGCGATCGCCGCCTGTTCCTCGAAGGATCGCAACGCCCTGGTCTGCAGTGCCGGGCCGGTCAGGTCGGTTGGCTGCAGGACCAGGAGAATGTCATCGAAGGTGCCGCCGCTTGCCGTCTCGCTGTTGCTGAAGTCGCGGCTGACGTACGTGACGTTACCGTTGCTGTTCTCGACTTCGTCCGCGCCGGCCGGCAGCGTGTTGCGGGTGCCGCCGACGGTATAGGCGCCGAGGCCGGTCTTGCCATGCGATGCCAGTACGACGACGGCATTGGCGGTGAATGCCGTCAGGTTACCTGCCGCGTTCCGGGTGTTGACGGTGATGCCGCCCTGGCTGCCGGCGTTGAAGCTGGCGTTCAGCGTCCAGTTATACGGGGTGGTCGACACCTGGTAGCTGAAGAGGTTGCTCCAGCCGTCCTGCGCAAGTTCGCGCGAGATGCCGAGCGTGGCATACGGCAGCACCCCGAAGGCACTGGAGCAGGCAGTGGCGGTATTGGGGGTCGGGGGCGGTCCGGCGACTGATGCGCCGGCCCGGTCCTCGATGCCGTCGAACGCCACATTTGGCGCATTCGCCGCCGGATTGTCCGGGCAGGGCAGGCGGCGGTTTTTCGCGAGATAGGCAACCAGCGCATCCCTGACGGCTTCCTGCCTTTTTTTCGTCGACGCAACGGCGGAGCTTTCCAGCTGCGCGGATAGCGTGGCGACACCGAGCGTCATCATGATGCTGACGAGGAGCACCACGATGGCCATTTCGATCAGCGTGAATCCGGATCTCGAACAATGAACGCGACGGTCGGCGGGCATAGGAAATATTGGTGTGAAGTAACTGCGTATATTACGCCTGCACGGATCGATGGCAATCGTTGTGCGGGCGGGCTGTCCGGTCAATAGAGCATCCGTTGTTTGTCGCTTGTCCTTTGTATGTACTTTTATTCCAGTGAAGTCCGCATGCAGCCGTCAGGTCTTACTGCCCGTCCCGCACCACGCCCGTCGCCCGGTCCACCGTTTGCCCGGGCTTCACCCGGACCCGCTTTCCCGACTCCAGTTCCAGCGTGACAGCAGCCTGGCCGCTGCGCTCCCCGGCAACAAGCACACCCTGCGATCGCGTCCTGCCGTCCTGCGGTACTTCATTGATCCATGTGGTCGACCGGCCGCTGCTGGCCTTGACGATGCCGTTGACGGTAAGCAGTGCATCCTCCGGTTGCGCGGCAGGTTTCCGGTCCGGCTCGGACGGCGCCGGCGGTCCGTCCCTGCGCAGCTTGTCCAGCGCGGCGCGCTCGGCCGGGCTGTAGAACAGCCGGCCGAGGACTTCGGGCTCGGCGCCGCACGCCAGCGTCGCATGGGCGGCAATGGAGGCGGCAAGCAGGAAGGCGAAGGTGCGCATATCGGTTCCTTATTGCGGCGGAGGCGTGCCAAGTTCGGCGCCGGTCGCCGCCTGCGCACCGAGGGTCAACCAGTACAACTGGCATTCCGCTTCCAGCGCGGAGGGTGGAAACGTATCCGATGCCAGGCCCGTGCGCACCAGCTTGCAGTCGACCGGCACATAAAAGCTGCTTTGTTTCAGGTCGCCCAGCAGGTTGATCAGGTCGCCTTCATGCCACAGCGCCAGCCGCAGCGTCATCTTGCTGCCACGAAGCTGAAAGCTGCCGGTCGACATCGACGGGTCGACCTGGAATTGCTGCTGGCCGCAGATTACGGCGATGACAGCAATGGCGGGCG
>NZ_DAIUCO010000273.1:0-6700 GCF_036846085.1 Noviherbaspirillum sp.
CCTGCCCTTTTGGGATCCCCGTAGGGGCGTCGACTGGGGGTCGCCTTTTTTGCCTTCTTTTTTGGCGAGGCAAAAAAGTAGGTGGCCAGCCGGGGCCAGTCCCGGCTAGTCTCTTCGAAGAGACCAAAGAGTTGCATCACCGGAGAGAATCCGAAGCCCAACCCATCCCATCCGGCAGAATATCGCAACACCTATTGCGCCCCTTTCTTCACCCCAGTCTGTTTCGCAAACTCTTCCATCTGCGCATACCCCTCCTTCACCAGCTGAGGTATTCCGGAGTGACGCCAGCCGCGGGAGCTTGCACATCAGGCGCTGCGAAGCATTTCCGACAGCGTCGAGAAATCGATCGGTTTCACCACATGACGGTTGAAGCCGGCTTCCGCGGTACGGAGGCGGTCCTTGTCCTGCCCGTACCCGGTGAGCGCGATCAGGGTGGCGTTTTCCATGCCCTGGAGCCGCCTGAGGGCCACCGCGACGTCATAGCCCGGCATGTCGGGCAGGCCGATATCGAGAAATACCGCTTCGGGCAGGAAGGTGCTGGCGCAGGCGATCGCATCGACGCCGTTGTACCGGATCTGGACGGTATGTCCCTCATGCTCGACCAATGCGCCGAGGATGTTGGCGGCATCCTGATTGTCATCAACGATCATCACGCGGCGACCAGCGTTTTTCACTTCCTTCGTTGCCGCCACGTCCTGTTCGACCGCGGCATCCGGGAGCAGCGGCAGCCATAGATTGAACGTACTTCCCAGACCCGGACCGGGACTCGTCATCGTGACCGATCCGCGATGCAGTTCGACGATGGCTTTCACCAGCGACAGGCCGATGCCCAGGCCATCCTGCACCCGGTCCGGCGCGTGTCCGGCCTGCGTGAAGAGTTCGAAGATCGAACTGGCGTCTTCGGCTTCGATGCCGATGCCGTTGTCGGTCACCGAAATGCGGATGCCGTCGTTTTCCCGGGCCGCGGTAAGGTTGAGACTGCCACCGGGCGGCGTGAACTTGGCGGCGTTGTGCAGCAGGTTGCCGACCACCTGCGCCAGCCTGACGGCATCGCCATTGATCCATGCCGCCTTGGAAGGAAGGTCCAGCGTCAGGACATGGCGCAGCGACTGGAGGATGGGCTTCGTGGTTTCGATGGCCGCGTCGATGAAGGTCTTGAGTTCGACCGGCTCTTCGCGCAGGACGATTTTGCCCTGCGTGATACGGGCCACGTCGAGCAGGTCATCCACCAGGCGAACGAGGTGATTGGTTTGCCGGATGATGGTCTGGCGCGCGTTCTCCTGCACCTGCGGCACATAGGGATCGAGACGCTGCAGCATTTCCACCGAATTGCGGATGGGGCCCAGCGGATTGCGCAATTCGTGCGCGAGGGTGGCGAGGAAGATGTCCTTGCGCCGGTCGACTTCGCGCAGTTCGCGCTCGACCCGGCCCAGCCGCAACAGCGCCCTGACGTTCGCCACCAGTTCTTCCGGCTCGATCGGCTCGAACAGGTAGTTGTCCGCACCGCCCTCCAGCGCGCGTATCTTGTCGGAGACGCCGATATAGGATGCGGACGTCTGGAGGACGAGGATGGGTTGGGTTTTCGCGTTTTCCTTGAGACGCCGGCACACTTCGAAGCCGTTTATGTCCGGCAATTTGACGTCGAGCAAGACCAGGTCGGGCAAATCGTTTTCCGCGCGTTCCAGGGCCTCACCGCCGCTCGCCGCCTCGATGACCCTGAAGCCTGCGCGCGTGAGCGTGCGCGATTTCGCATAGCGCGCGCCCTCGCTGTCGTCGACATTCAATATCAGGGAATCGCTGGGAGTGGTTGTCATCATTACGTTCTTGGCGCGGCTGCGCACCGTCGTCGTGCGCAAGGTTCGCGTCGGGTTCGCCCGCTGGAATACATTCTTCTCTTGTCAATTTATCACTGCGCCGGTCCCGTGACCTTGCGCAGCGTCTCGATCAGTTCGTCATGGATCACGGGTTTGATGAAATACGCATCCGCACCCAGGGAAAAACCCTTGCGACGGTCATCAACCTCGGTAGCCACGATGATAGGCACATTCTTGCGCCGGTCGTCATTTTTTGTTTCGGCCAGCCAGCGCCAGGAATCCGTACCGGCCAGCATGATATCCAATACGACCGCGGCCGGCTGCCGGGCAATCCACGACGCTTCCGCTTCGCGCAGATTGCGTGCGGGAACGACACAGAATTCGGTGCCGTCGAGATATTTCTCGTACAGCATCCGGGTCTGCTGATGATCCTCGACGACCAGGACCGGAATCTTCGCCGGATCGATGGCGGGTTGCGGCTCCGCGGCCTCGGGGACCGCATCCGCGCCTGGGCCCGCATAGCGCGCAGGCAGAACGACCCAGAATGTCGAGCCTTCGCCCGGAACGCTTTCCACGCCGACGTCGCCGCCGAGCAGCCGGGCCAGATTGCGGCAAAGCGGCAATCCGAGGCCGGTGCCCTTGATCCGGTTCTGCAGGCGATTCTCCACCTGGCTGAATTCCTCGAAGATGAGCTGCTGGTTTTCGGCTGCGATGCCCAGCCCCGTGTCCGATACCGAAATCCGGATCGACTCCTGGTCGGGCAGGCGTTCCGCCGCCACCCTGACGACCCCGGCTTCAGTGAATTTCAGCGCATTGGAAATGAAGTTGCGCAGGATCTGAGACACCTTGGCTTCGTCGGTGAACAGGACGCCGGTGTCCGGCGCCACCTCGAATACGAGCGACACCGACTCGGTCACCAGCAGCGGGCGCAACATGCCGCGCAACGCGCTGAACATGTCGCCGATCTCGAAACTGACCGGACGCACGTCGACCTTGCCCGCCTCGATTTTTGCCAGGTCCAGCAGGTCGTTCACCAGTTCGGCAAGCGACTCCGCTCCCTTGAGAATGAAACTGACCTGCTTTTCCTGTTCCGCGGTGAGATCGCCGTCCGCCCGGCTGAGGAGCAGCTTGGAGAGCGCGCGGATGGAACTCAGCGGCGTGCGGAATTCATGGCTCATGTTCGACAGGAAGCGCGATTTCATCTCGTCCGCGCGCCGCAGGTGGTCAGCTTTTTCGTCCAGTTCGGCATAGAGCGCGACCACGCCCCGGTTGGTGTCTTCCAGTTCGCGGGTGAGTTGCAGCAGCTCCTCCTGGCGCGCCTTCAGTTCGGCGAGCGTGACGAGCAACTCCCTGTTCTGCTCCTGCACTTCGGAAAGGGTAACGTTGGACGGCAGCGCCGCCAGGCGCGCACCGATCTCCCCGATCTGCAGGGAGGCGAGAACCGGTGCGTCCCTTGGGAGCAGTTTCTTGAGGACGATGCAGGTCCCCTTCCCTGCTCCGGTGTCGATGTCGCACTGGTCCACCAGGCGCCGCGCACCGGCGATGCCGAAGCCCATGCCGGTCGTGGATTGATAGCGGCCGGACAGGATCAGGTCGAGGTCCTTGATGCCGGGCCCCTTGTCTTCGATGCGAATCAACAGCACCTGGGGCGCGGTATCGCCTTCGATCGAAAACTCGACCCTGCCGCCTGACGTGTAGTTGTAGACATTGCGGGCCAGCTCGGACACCGCGGTCGCGATGCGCGCCTGGTCCTGCGCGGGAAATCCGCACAGGGAAGCAATCTGCCGGGCGCGCTGGCGGGATGCCACCACGTCCATCTCGGCCTTGATACCGACGGTAAGAATACGGACTGTCATCGTTGCATGGCTTAATGTTCGCGAACGACCAGCACGGTCGCATCGTCCCTGGCGCGCGCGAAATCACGGTAAAGAACAGCCGCGATCACGCTGGGATGCCGGGACACCAGGCCGGGATAGTTTTTCAGATCCCACCGGGTGCCGATGCCGTCGGAATGCATGACCAGCACGGAGTTGTCAGACCATCCGAAGGAAAATTCCTGCGCCTTGCGCATGTTGTTGCCGACGATGCCATTGTGCGACACAAGGTGACGGCGGGCATCTCCGTCGTGCACGGCGGCGGCGATATTTCCGACGCCGGTGAAACGCAGCTCCCTGCTCCTGAAATCCAGGTGGGCGATCGCAGCCGCCGCGCCGCGCGTGCCCCGCAAGGCATCGTGAAGCGCGTGCATCAGGTGCGCGGGCGCGAGTTCCGGATGATCGGCAACCGCTGCAACCGCCGCGCGTGACGCCTTCGCCGCCTCGGGGCCGTGCCCGAGGCCGTCGGCAACCAATATGGCCAACCCGTTCGGCGTTTCCACCACGGTCCAGGCGTCACCGCATTCCTCTTCACCCTGCAGCGGCAGGCAGACCGCGCCGACCTTGCGCCGCAGGGAATGATCGACGCCGGGATCGTTCCAGACCAGCATGTACAGCGCGGTACCCATGCCCGGCGCGGTAAGGACATCGAACTCGTCCGACTGGCGGCGTATCGTGCCGAGTCCCACGCCATAGGTGCCGACACTTGAATTGCCGTCCTGCATGTTGGCAGCGAGGTTGCTCATCCCCGGTCCGGAATCGATGGCAAGTATCTCAATGCCGACGGAGCCGGAGGCGGCGTGATCGAATACCGGCCGCAAGAGGATTTTCCCCTCTTTCGCATGCTTGATGATGTTGGTTGCGGCCTCGGTGATGACGAGCGCAACGCGGCCGGCCAGGGTTTCGTTGAAACCGAAGGTTCGGGCGAGGTCGTTGCCGGCACGGCGTGCCGCCGAAACTTCGCTCGGCTCGCCGATATGCAACATGATTTGATGGTGCCCGTTGCTCAAAACAGTTTCCATTTCGTGATGGTGACGGTCGTGCCCTTGCCGACCTCGGTTTGCAGGTCGAACTCGTCGGCAAGCCGTTTGGCGCCGCTCAGGCCGAGTCCCATGCCGCCGCCGGTGGTGTATCCGTCGGTGAGTGCAAGGCCGACATCGGCGATGCCGGGGCCGTGATCGATGAAAATGAGGCGCACGCCGCGCTTGCCGCCCTGCATCATCTTGACGACATGCGATTCGCCGCCGCCGCCGTAGGTGACGGTATTGCGTGCGAGCTCGCTTGCGGCCGTGATCATCTTGGTCTGTTCAATCAGGCTGAATCCGGCCGACACCAGCGACTCGCGCACCGTCTTGCGGAGGCGCACGACGTCTTCGTCACTGCGGAGCGGCATAACGATCGTATCGTCCACGGTTTTATTGATCGAATCGGTTTCTCGCAACATTGATACTGCCGGATCCGGCATCAGAATGAGAGCAGGCGATTGCCTGCCTTGCCCGGCCGCTTGAGCAGTTCGATGCCGTGGTCCACGTTCAGCGCCGTGATGACGCCGTCGAGCGTCAGCCCAAGCTCCACCAGCGTGATGGCCACGGCGGGCTGCATGCCGACCAGCACGGTACGCGCATCGAGGATCTTCGCCATCGACGCCGTATTGCTGATCATCCGCCCGATGAAGGAGTCGACGATATCCAGCGCGGAGATGTCGATCAGCACGCCGGTTGCCCGGTCCTTCACGATGCGTTCGGTCAGGTCGTCCTGCAAGGTCATCGCAAGCCGGTCATGCATGTCCACCTGGATGGTGACCAGCAGCAGACTGCCCATTTTGAGGATGGGAATATGGTCCATAAACGCCTTAATCCGGGTGCTTCTCGTAAGTGATGTTGGAACCGGTGCGACGCAATGCCACGACAAAGGCGTCGGCCAGGGTTGCCTTGGTGATCACATCCTCCAGATTGACGCCGAGGTGAACGATGGTTTGCGCGATCTGCGGCCGGATGCCGCTGATGATGCAGTCCGCTCCCATCAGGCGCGCCGCGGCGATCGTCTTCAGCAGGTGCTGCGCGACCAGCGTATCGACGGTCGGCACGCCGGTGATGTCGATGATGGCAATCAATGCGCCGGTATCGACGATCTTCTGCAGCAGGTTCTCCATGACGACCTGGGTGCGCGCGCTGTCGAGCGTGCCGATCAGCGGAAGGGCCAGCACGTTCTTCCAGAGCTGGACGACCGGCGTGGACAGTTCGAGCAGTTCCTGCTGCTGGCGCAGGATGACCTGTTCGCGGCTTTTCTGGAAGACATCGATGGTGTAAAGGCCAAGGTCATCGAACAGCATGCTTGTCTTCGCCGTCTCCGTCGCCAGGGCCTGCGGATCATCGGCCAGTGCCGTGCGCAGATAAGTGAATAGGGGCGTTTTCAGCGAAAAAACAAAGTTCGCGGTCTCGATCGGCGAGAAGCCCTGCCGCGCCCGCGACTGGGAAATCTCTGTCAGCAATGCGCGGGTTTCTTCCCATGCGCCTGACTCGATATTGGCGGTGCTGTCATTCTCGATGGATTTTGCCAGCAAGGGAAGAAAGCGCGCCGACTGCTGGCGCATCTCCGCTTCAGCGCCGGGATCACGCCGGACCATCCGTTTCAGCATGCTGTCCAGCCACCCTGCCAGCAGCTCGTTGTGATGATTTGTGATGACGCCAGCCAATTGGCTGCCTTCTTTTTTGCTCATGAATGTAATCCCTTAGGAGGCATCCGTTCATCCTGTCCGGAAGCCATTCCGGGCTGTAATGCGAATGCTTGATTTTGTGAGACGACCGTTGAAGAAAGGAAACAGTCGAACAACAGAAACGATTCTGACTGCGTGAGAGTAAACAAGTTTAACGAAGGGCAAAGTTTGTTTGGAAAATCGTTCTCATGGGAATTTAATGGGTTAAAGGAAATGATGAGTAGCCGAAATTAAAACAGCGCTGCGCAAGGTTCCCTCCTCCTGTCAGGGGGAGGGTTAGGGGTGAGCAGGGGTTT